>CAYYEB010000189.1:0-3798 GCA_964470725.1 uncultured Lachnospiraceae bacterium
GATCCATGGTCGTCTCCCAAAGCTGATCCGCATCCATTTCGCCAAGTCCCTTATAGCGCTGCACTTTATTGTTCTGGTCTCTTCCGATTTCCTGCATAATTTTTTCAAGTTCCGCATCGGAATAAGCATACCAGACCTTTTTATTCTTTTCGACCTTATAGAGCGGCGGCTGCGCCAGATAGACATGGCCCTGCTTGATAAGTTCCGGCATGAACCGGTACAGGAACGTCAGCATCAGCGTAGCAATATGAGCACCATCCACATCCGCATCCGTCATGATGATAATCTTGTCATAGCGAAGCTTTGTGATGTCAAAATCCTCATGAATGCCGGTGCCGAAAGCCGTAATCATTGCCTTGATCTCTTCATTGCCGTAAATGCGGTCAAGTCTTGCCTTCTCCACATTCAGGATCTTGCCGCGAAGCGGAAGGATCGCCTGTGTTGCACGGGATCTGGCCACCTTGGCCGATCCTCCTGCGGAATCTCCCTCAACGATAAAGATTTCACAATGTTTCGGATCCTTATCCGTACAATCTGCCAGTTTCCCCGGTAGTGACATTCCGTCAAGAGCCGATTTTCTTCTGGTCAGATCTCTTGCCTTTCTTGCTGCATCTCTCGCTCTCTGGGCCAGAACGGATTTTTCGATGGTTGCCTTTCCGACATTTGGATTCTGTTCCAAAAACAGCGTCAGCCCCTGAGATACAATGGAATTGACAGCGCCCCTGGCCTCTGAGTTGCCAAGCTTCTGCTTTGTCTGTCCCTCAAACTGAGGATCTTCTATTTTGACGGAAATAATGGCAGTCAGTCCCTCGCGGATATCCTCGCCGGTAAGATTCGGTTCAGAGTCCTTCAGCAGTTTATTGGCTCTTGCATAATCATTAAACGTCTTTGTCAGAGCCGCACGAAAACCTTCCACATGAGTTCCGCCTTCCGGCGTAATAATATTATTGACAAATCCCAGCACATTTTCGGAATATCCGTCATTGTGCTGCATTGCCACTTCCACAAGAACCTTATCCTTCTCTCCCTCAAAATAAATCACCTGCGGATAGAGAGGGTTATTTCCACGGTTCAGATAGGTCACAAATTCCTTGATTCCGCCCTCGTAGTGAAACACATGCTGTCTCGGTTTATCTTCGGGGCGTTCATCCGTCAGAGTGATCTTCAGTCCCTTTGTCAGGAATGCCATCTCCCGGAAACGTACCTTCAATGTATCATAATCAAATGTGATATCATCAAAAATTTCCGCATCCGGATAAAACGTCACTTTTGTTCCGTGTTCCTCAGGTCCGCAGTCCCCGATCACCTTCAGCGGGTACATGGTTTTCCCGCGCTCATATCTTTGCTTGTAAATGTGTCCGTCTCTTTTTACCTCAACCTCAAGCCATTCCGAAAGCGCATTGACAACGGACGCACCAACACCGTGCAGTCCTCCGGACACCTTATATCCTCCTCCGCCGAACTTTCCTCCGGCATGAAGGATCGTAAAGACAACCTCCACGGCACTCTTTCCTGACTGATGATTGATACCTACCGGGATTCCTCTTCCGTTATCCTGTACCGTAACGGATCCATCCTTATGAATGGTCACTTCAATATGATCACATGCTCCGGCAAGTGCTTCATCTACGGAATTATCTACAATCTCGTAAACCAGATGATGAAGTCCCCGGCTCGATGTAGATCCGATATACATACCCGGTCTTTTTCTGACCGCTTCCAGTCCTTTTAAAATCTGGATCTGGTCAGCACCATATTCTTCATGGTCTTCAATATTCATTCAATTCCTCCTTGCACTACATGAAACACGTGATCCGCTTCAAAATGATTCTGTACAAAATCATCCAGTCCGGTACACGTAATAAACGTCTGTGTATTCCGTATGATCTTCAGAAGATAATTCTGTCTGTTTCTGTCCAGTTCGCTGAGTACGTCATCCAAAAGAAGAATCGGACGAAAGCCCTTTGTTTCTTCATAAATCCGTATCTCCGCAAGTTTCAGTGAAAGAGCCGCAGTTCTCTGCTGCCCCTGGGATCCGTAGGTTCTCAGATCCATTCCGTTAGCTTTGATTGCCAGGTCATCTCTGTGAGGACCTGTCGTATTCATCCGGAATTTCAGATCTTTCTCTCTTCCCTTCCGCAGTCTTTCCTCAAAGTCATCCTCTGAAACATTCGGTTCATACGAAAGTTCCAGTCTCTCTCCTCCTCCGGTCAGCTGCCCATGAATTTCACCTGCGATTTTCAGAAGTTCCCCTGTAAATTCTCCTCTTTTTCGGATAATTTTCCTGCCGTAATTCATGAGCTGCAGATCCCAGATATCCAGCTCATCCGTCCTGTCCCTGCCATACCCGATTTCCTTGAGAAGGCGGCTTCTTTGAGCCAGGCACTGATTGTAGCGGCTCAGATCCTGAAAATAGATCGGATCCGTCCCGCACAGGATATAATCCATATATTTTCTTCTTTCGGAAGGTCCGTTCTTGATCATATTCAGATCTTCTGGTGAAAAAAATACGATGCTTGTAAGCTGAAGAAGCTCCCCTGCCCTCTTAATCGAGATTCCATTAATGGCGATTCCCTTTTTCTTGTGCTGTCTTAAATGCACATCGATTCGATACTCATTGCCGCTTCGATCCAGCTCCATTCGGATGTGTCCTTCTTCTGCCCCCATGCGGATCATTTCGCGATCTCTTGATCCTCTATGCGATCTGGTGGTTCCCGCAAGATAGACGGCTTCCAGAATATTCGTCTTTCCCTGTGCATTTGCACCATAGAAAATATTGATTCCGGGATCGGGTTTCAGAGAAAGCTCCTCATAATTTCTGAAATTCTTCAGATCAAGGGATTTAACGTACAACTTTTATTTCCGTCCCATCAAACAAAACGACATCATCCGGATAGAGCTTTCTTCCGCGCCTTGTATCAATTTCTCCATTGACTGAAACTTCCCCGTTCTGAATGATCTCTTTCGCCTCCACTCCATCTTCGGCAAGCCCCTCCGCCTTCAGCAGCTGTCCGAGAGTGATATATTCTTTTTTTAATTTCAGCTCTTTCATTTTTTCTAACCCAAATCTGTTATTTCTGCCGTATTTCCGGCCTTTTTCAAAGAATGCATATTATATACAAATTGTGTGAATTTTTCTATTTTTAGAATCATCTCGTAAAATTAACCGGCAAAATCAAATACAGGTAACTCAGGGATTCATCTCTGATAAAGCAGGGAGATTTCGCATTGATCAGATACATCGTAATGTTCTCATCATCGATTGCGCGAAGTGCATCCATCATAAATCTGGGATTGAAACCAATCGTAAGATCTTTTCCCTCTTTTTCGGCAATTAATTCCTCATCCATGGATCCCAGCGGGGAATCAATCGAAAGTCGCATGCTTCCATCCGTAAAGTCTATAATAATAGGTTTTTTATCTCCCTCTTTTACGAAAAGAGATGCCCGGTCGATACAATTCAGCAGCATCTGCCGATTTACGGTAACTTTTGTCTCATAATCAGAAGAAATCATCTGATCTACATTAAAGTACTGCCCTTCAATGAGTCGGGTAACAACTCTTGTATGTTCCAGTTCGAAAACCAGGTGATTCTTCGAAAAATAAATTGTGACAGGATCTTTGACTTCTCCGGAAAGAATTTTACTGATTTCCTGCAACGTTTTTCCCGGAACAATTACCTTTTCATCCTGACTTTTTTCTCTCAAAGGGATACGACGAATGGAAATACGATGTCCGTCGAGAGCTACAACTCTCAGAATATTCTGCTGAATTTCAAATAATTCACCTGTCAGAATC
>CAYYEB010000190.1:0-3728 GCA_964470725.1 uncultured Lachnospiraceae bacterium
GAAGTGGATGCTACACATTCTCCGTCTTTCCATCAGATTGAGGGGCTTGTGATCGATAAGGGAGTGACATTTGCGGATCTGAAGGGAACCCTTGACATTTTTGCGAAGAAGATGTTCGGAGAGAATACAAAGACGAAGTTCCGCCCCCATCATTTTCCATTTACGGAACCGTCCGCGGAAATGGATGTCAGCTGCTTTAAGTGCGGAGGAAAAGGGTGCCGTTTCTGCAAGGGAGAGGGCTGGATTGAAATCCTCGGCTGTGGAATGGTTCATCCTCACGTACTTGAGATGTGCGGACTTGATCCGGAAGAGTACGGCGGATTTGCTTTCGGCGTAGGTCTGGAACGTATCGCTCTTCTGAAATATGAGATCGATGACATGCGGCTACTTTACGACAACGATATTCGGTTCTTGGAGCAGTTCTGATATAGAGGAGAAACGGAGATACAGAAAAAGATGAATACTTCACTTTCCTGGTTGAAAAAATATGTGCCGGATCTTGATGTCACACCGAAGGAATACTGCGATGCGATGACGCTTTCCGGTACAAAGGTAGAAACTTGTACGAATCTGGATGAAAATCTGGACAAGATTGTGGTTGGAAAGATTCTGACCTGTGAGCAGCACCCAAATGCGGACCATCTGCATGTCTGCACAGTGGATGTGGGACAGGAAGCTCCGCTGCAGATTGTCTGCGGCGCTCCGAATGTGGCTGCAGGACAGAAGGTACCTGTAGTACTGGTCGGAGGCAATGTGGCTGCTTCCCACAAGGACGGAGAGGCAGAGGGCGGATTTAAAATCAAGAAGGGAAAACTTCGCGGAATTGAATCCGACGGAATGATCTGCTCCATTGAAGAACTGGGATCTTCCCATGAATTTTATCCTGAGGCTGATCCGGACGGCATCTATGTATTTCCTGATGACACACCTGTGGGCGCCGATGCGGTGGAAGAACTGGGCCTTCATGATTCCGTCGTGGAATATGAAATCACTTCCAACCGTGTGGATTGCTACAGTGTGATCGGAATTGCGCGTGAGGCTGCTGCGACATTCCATAAAAAGCTTGTGCTTCCGGAAATTCCGAAGACCGGAAATAATGAGGATGTCAATGATTATGTCAGCGTGAAAGTAGAGGATCCGGATCTTTGCCTGCGTTATACAGCAAGAGTTGTAAAGAACGTGAAGCTCGGACCTTCGCCGAAATGGATGCAGAGATGCCTGGCTTCTCAGGGAATCCGTCCGATCAACAATATTGTGGATATTACAAATTTTGTAATGGCTGAATACGGACAGCCAATGCACTCTTATGACTATGATACGATCAAAAATCATGAGATTGTAGTAAAGCGTGCAAAGGACGGAGAGAAGTTTGTGACGCTGGACGGCGTGGAAAGAGATCTGGATAAGGACATCCTGATGATTGCCGACGGCGAAAGATATGTGGGCCTTGCAGGAATTATGGGCGGCGAGGATTCCATGATCACAGATGATGTCAAGACCGTTCTTTTTGAGGCTGCCTGCTTTGACGGAACAAACATCAGACTTTCTTCAAAGAGAATCGGACTGCAGACGGATGCTTCTCAGAAGTTCGATAAGGGACTGGACCCGAATACTGCCATGGAGGCCATGAACCGGGCCTGCGCCCTGATGGAGGAATTCGGCGCCGGTGAAGTTGTGGGAGGCGCCATCGATTATTATCCGGTCAAGAGGGAACCTGTGGAAATCCCGTTTGAACCTGATAAAATCAACGCTCAGCTTGGAACGGATATTTCCGCGGAGGACATGATCCGGTATTTTGAAAAAGAAGATCTGACCTATGACAAGGAAAGAAATGTCGTCATCGCACCGACGTTTCGCCAGGATCTGCACAGAACCTGCGATCTTTCCGAGGAAGTGGCGAGATTCTATGGATATGCCAATATTCCGACGACGCTTCCGAAGGGAGGAAATACATTCGGAGGTCTGCAGAAGGATATGATTATCCGCAGGTATGCCTGCGACGTGGCGGAGGACTGCGGCTTTTCTCAGGGGTACTGCTACAGTTTCGAGTCTCCGAAGGTTTTTGACAAACTGCTGCTTCCGGAGGATGCCCCGGAACGAAAGGCAATTGAGATCCGAAACCCATTGGGACCGGAATTTTCCATCATGAGAACTCTGTCCCTGAACGGCATGCTCACATCTCTGGCAACGAACTATAACAGAAGAAATAAAAATGTCCGTCTCTATGAGCTTGGCAATGTCTATCTTGCAAAGGAACTGCCTTTGAAGGAACTTCCGGATGAGCGAATGAAGTTTACCCTTGGAATGTACGGTGAAGGAGATTTCTTTACAATGAAGGGCGTTGTGGAACTCTTCCTCAAGAAGGTCGGACTTCGTGAGGAAATTGAGTATGTGACAGATCAGAAAAAACCGTATTACCATCCGGGACGTCAGGCGGATATTTACTATCATGATGAGCTGATCGGAAATATCGGTGAAATTCATCCGCTTGTTGCAAAGAATTACGGAATCGGTGATCGTGTGCAGATTGCAGTTCTTGATCTGAAGAACATTGTTCCGATGACAAACTTCGATTACAAGTATGTTCCGATTGCAAAGTATCCTGCAGTCAGTCGTGATATTTCTCTGATCGTTCCGAAGCATGTCACAAATGCGGAAATTGAAAAGACGATCAGAAAGAAGGCAGGATCCATTCTGGAAAGCTGCAGACTTTTCGATATTTACGAAGGAATTCATGTCCAGCCGGGCTATAAATCCATGGCATACTCACTTTCCTTCCGTCACAAGGACAAGACATTGGAGGAATCCGAGATCACCGAGGCAATGGAGAAGATCCTTAACGGTCTGAAGAAACTCGGAGTTGAACTGAGAAAGTAAGGAAGAGAGTTCTCTCCTGCAGGAAACGGATTCTTATGTATGGAATGATGCAGGATGGACGGATTTCTGAATATGATGTAAAGAGGAGGCGGCTACCGGAAGTTTGTACGGAAGCCGCCTTAAAAAATGAGAAAAGAAGGGTGCTACAGGCATGGAACTATATGTTTTAAGACATGGAACTACAATCTGGAATGAGAAGGCTCTTTTGCAGGGGGATACGGATATTCCGCTCGATGAGAACGGAATCCGTCTGGCTGAAGAACTTGGAAAGGCATTGCAGCACACCCGCTTTGACAAATGCTACAGCAGTCCGCTGAGCCGTGCCATGCAGACGGCAGAACTTGCTTTAGGCGGAAGAGATCTGCCGATTATGAAGGAGCCGCGTCTTCGGGAGATGGGATTTGGTGTTATGGAAGGCAAACATGTATCCAGGGACAGCAAGGAAGCGGATCCGGGGCTTCTGAAGGCTCTCTATGTTCAGATGGAAGGTTATGTTCCTCCAAAGGGAGGAGAAACATTGCAGCATCTTCTCGACCGCACCAGAGACTTTTTTGAGGAGCTTGTACGCAATCCGGAAAATGAAAATCTCCGCATTTTGATATCCACGCACGGGGCTGCAGGGCGTGCATTTATGCACAGCATCTGGGGAGGCAGTTTCTGGCACGGAGAGATACCGCCAAACTGTTCCATCTGTACGGTTTCGATTCATCATGGGGATACCGCAAGGGCGTATATCCAGAAAGATGTGATCTTCTATGATAAGTCGGAGGTCAGGGACTGGTATAAGTAAGATCACTTTTTTATAATTGCCGAACCACAAAATCAGAATATTCCATCTGCGACACGTCCGC
>CAYYEB010000191.1:0-3707 GCA_964470725.1 uncultured Lachnospiraceae bacterium
GCACTTGACTTTTAATCAAGTTGTCCGGGGTTCGAATCCCCGATGCTTCATTTGTCGGATACTTTTGTATCCGGCATTTTTTATTTTGGCGTAGAAGTCTTTTGCATGCGCCGGCATGGTTGAAGGCTGCTTGCTTAATCATGCAGTTTACTTTTCTGCGGCTATGGCGGAATTGGCAGACGCGCTGGATTTAGGTTCCAGTGTCTTCGGACATACAGGTTCAAGTCCTGCTAGCCGCATGATTCCTTTAAGTTAACATGCTTAATGAATAATCGAAAAAAACATCTCCCGGACGCGAATCCAAAATACTATTATCAAAATGCATAGCAGAATCAGGAAACGGCATTGTACAGATGCCGTTTTTCTGCATACAATAAGGACAACATACAGCAGGTGCAAACATACTGTATACGAATAAACCGGATACAACAGTTTCACGAAGGAATGCTTTCCGGGAAATGAAAAAAAATATGGCGGACAATATGCAGGAGGAATAGAAAATGGCTGAAAAACAGACGGCAGGAAGAGACAGACTCGGAAAAATCGCACCGACATTTGCACACTTGAATGATGATGTGCTCTTTGGCGAGGTATGGGCAAGAGAAAAAGAACTTTCCGCAAGAGATCGTTCCATGATTACAATTGCAGCACTTTTTTCCGCGGGCCTTTATCCGCAGCTGAAGGCACATCTGACTTTGGGTAAAGCACATGGCATTACCAAACAGGAAGCTGTGGAAATTGTGACACAGCTGGCGTTTTACTGCGGATGGCCGAAGGCATGGAGCACATTTCCGATGATTGAGGAAGTGTGGGGAGATGACGACGAGAAGGAAACAAAAGATCAGAAGATCATGGATAAAGAAGCTTTTGATCAGGTCAATACATTCGGAATCGGTCAGCCGAATACGGCATATGCAAAATACTTCATCGGTCAGAGCTATCTCAATCCGCTGACGGTTCCCGACTATCCGCTTTCGGCGGCAAATGTCACTTTTGAACCGGGATGCCGCAACAATTATCATATTCACCATGCGGATAAGGGCGGCGGACAGCTGCTGATCTGCACTGCAGGCAGCGGATGGTACCAGGAAGAGGGAAAGCCGGTACGCAGCCTCAATCCGGGGGACGTCGTCTGTATTCCTGCCAACGTCAAGCACTGGCACGGCGCAAAAAAGGATTCCTGGTTCTCACACATTGCAATCGGAGTTCCGGGAGAGAATACATCCAACGAGTGGCTTGAGCCGGTAACTGACGAGGAATACAATAAGCTTTCAATATCGTAATAGTGAGTTGATGATTGCTCACTGTGATAGTGTACATGTGAACTTCTCAAAATAGTTACACTAAACATATTGAAGCTTTCGATTGTCCGTGATAGGAAAAACCCCCGGAAAATCAAGCTTTCTACAGCATTCTAGGAAGGATCAGAATTTTTAGTGTAACTTTTTTGAGAAGTTCAGAGTTCCGTCAATTTGAGCCGCTTTTATATACCTGCACCCCTCGCTCCGTACTTGACAAACCCGCATCTTCGGTAGTATGGTCTTATACAGACATTGCGGTTTACCAGTCTTACATTCAGGGATTCTTCAACACATTCTAAACTTAAATTTATCCGGCAAAGTGGAAAATATCATAAACTATCCTTGGACAGATGGCTCAGCAGATTTTCTGCCGGCCGCATTTCTTATCTTATATTCTTATTTCAAATTCATTTATATTTCATTTTACAGGTAGATTTATGACGAAAGAACAATATTCCTCTCTTCATTTAAAGGATCTGCGTGATATTGCAAAATCCAGAGGAATGAAGAGAACTTCCACGATGAAAAAAGGCGACCTGATCGAAGCAATGCTGAAACTTGATCAGGACGAAGAAACAAAGATCGGTATCGAAGCGGTGGAATCCCGGGAAAGGCAGGAGAAACAGGAACAGCATACGGAAAAACATGAAGGCCATCGGGGACCGAATAACCGAAGAAATGCACAGCATCGGCGGAATAATAATCACGAGGCGGAAGGACGCTTCACAAAAAGAGAGGAATCTTTGTCCGAAAAACATTTCCCGGAACGATCTGAGGATCAGAATCCCGCAGAAAAAAAGAACGAGAGAAAAACGGAGTATTCCGAAAATAATACAGAACGTTATGAGACTGAAAATGAGAGGAGAACGGAGCCGCATCAGGAGCAGTCTCAAAGAAATTCCGAAAATACACAGAATTCCCAGGAGAGCAAAAGTGAGCACCATCAGGGAAACAGTGCAGAGCATCCGAAGATTCCCGGAGATACAGGTCAGCAGGTCCGCGGAATTCTGGAAGTTATGCAGGACGGTTTCGGCTTCCTTAGAAGCGACAACTTTCTTCCGGGGGAGGACGATGTCTATGTCTCTCCGTCCCAGATCCGCAGATTTAATCTGAAAACGGGAGACATGATCACAGGCAATAAACGTGAGAAGGCGCAGGGAGAAAAATACGGAGCGCTCCTCTATGTTGCCAAGGTCAATGATTTTCCGGCGGAAGCCGCAAGGCACAGGGATACATTCGAGAAAATGACTCCTATTTTTCCGAACCGGAGAATCCGTCTGGAACGTCCGGACGGCTCACGGGCCACAAGAATTGTTGATCTGATCAGCCCGATCGGTTACGGACAGAGAGGAATGATTGTTTCGCCGCCGAAGGCAGGAAAGACAACACTCCTGAAGGATATTGCGAAATCCGTTCTTTCCGGCAACCCGGATGCGAATCTCATGATTCTTCTGATTGACGAACGGCCGGAGGAAGTGACCGACATGAAGGAGACGGTTCACGGCAAAAATGTGGAGATCATTTATTCCACTTTTGATGAGCTTCCGGAGCACCATAAGCGCGTTTCGGAAATGGTGATCGAACGTGCGAAGAGACTGGTAGAACACCATGAAGACGTGATCATTCTGCTGGATTCGATTACAAGGCTTACGAGGGCATACAACATTCTGGTTCCGCAGAGCGGAAGAACACTTTCCGGAGGGCTGGATCCGACGGCACTTTATATGCCGAAGAAGTTTTTCGGCGCGGCAAGAAATATGCGTGAGGGCGGAAGCCTGACGATTCTTGCAACGGCGCTTGTGGATACCGGATCAAAGATGGATGACGTGGTCTATGAGGAATTCAAGGGAACAGGCAACATGGAGCTTATTCTCGACAGGAAACTTCAGGAGCGCCGCATTTTCCCGGCGATCGATATTGTGAAGTCCGGAACACGTCGTGATGATCTGCTCCTGACACCGAAGGAACTGAAGGCAACGACGATCATGCGCAGGCGAATGAACGGCCTAAAGAGCGATGAGGCAGTGGAGATGATCTTAAATGCATTTACACGCTTCCCGACAAATGATATGGTCGTCAATGCGATTCTGAACCAGTGGCAGTAATCGGTGCTTGCAATCTGAAAACGACTATGCTACAATGATGGTCGCTGCTTATGGATACGGCATAGTGTATCAGAAGATAACAGAGTCAGTTTACATATAAAGAGGTGAAAAAGATGAAGAAGGGAATCCATCCAGAGTACTATCAGGCAAAGGTTACCTGCAACTGCGGTAACACATTCACAGTCGGATCTACCAAGAAGGAAATCCACGTTGAAGTCTGCTCCAAGTGCCATCCGTTCTATACGGGTCAGCAGAAGGCAACACAGGCTCGTGGCCGTGTGGAAGCATTCAACAAGAAGTA
>CAYYEB010000192.1:0-3637 GCA_964470725.1 uncultured Lachnospiraceae bacterium
CTGCTGCATGAGAAGATAACGACTATTACGGCAGGGGATGAAAGCAGATCTCCTGCCGAATTTTTTTGACGGTGAGCGGTACATAAACGGCGTCTTTGGAAAAGGTTGATTTTCTGTTATAGTTTTCGCAGCCTGAAATAGAGAGCCTGGCAGGCTTCCTGCCGGACGATCTGCTCTTTGAAAAGTGTGCTTGAATTACTTTGTCACGTAAATCAAGTCAATAAAGCTGATGGCACGCCAAGCAGACCGGGGGTGTCCCGATCTGCATCATACATATGGCACAGAGTTCTGGCATTATCAGGCGCTCTGCTGTTTGTCTCTCTTTCGTGGAGTTCTGGGACGGGGCGGATCTTCTCCTCCGATTATCAAAGAAGCGTCCAGTGCTGTCTGTTCTTTCTCATACTTTCTGTATGCATCAGACCATGGCATCAGGTCATTAATCAGATCTTCCCCGCCGGTCTTGGGAATCAACGGTGCTTTCTCGATCAGATACTTCAGATAATAGTAGACGTTTGCATGATTCGCCTTGGCCGTTTCCACAAAGGTATCGAAGACGCAGATGGTTCTGGCGCCGTCCGGTGTCATGGCAAAGAGCCAGCTGCGGCGGCCCAGCGCTATGTTTTTCACATTCCTTTCGGCAAACGAGTTGTCGGGTGGGATGTTCCCGTCGTCAAGGAACTTGGTGAGACTGGTCTCATGGTTGACCGTATAGGATATGGCATCTCTGGTCTTTTCAGAAAGGGAAATGTCCTCCGGGTTCAGTGAATGAACGAAATCCAGGTATGCCTTCATTGCCGGCCGGACTTCTGTGTCACGCTTTTCTTTTCGTTCCTGTGCGGAGAGTATCTTGAGAGGGGTATCCTTCCGGAAGACTTCCTGGATCAGGAGAAGTGCCTTTACCTCTGGCAGTTCCATGAGCTGCTCATCTGTATATTTATCCGGATGGATGACTTCCAGGGCATACACCCAGCGGCGGCGCGCATGCGAAAGGCAGTTTGAAACGGAAATCTTTCCATCGGACTCATTTGCAACAGTATCGTATGCAGCATAGGCATCACATGTAATGGTCCGCAGGTAGTCGCGGACTCCCAGCTGTTCCCTCAGATTTTCCGCGGAACGTGAAGGCCCATACCGGTAGATGATAATCGGATGGCCTCCCATGAGCTCGCCGGTAGAGAATACCCAGACATAATACTTTCTGCCTGGCTTACTGTCTTTTTCACCGACTACACGCAGGAACGTTTCATCCGCGTTCTGATAAGGGCAGTCTGCCTCCAGACACCGCATATGTTCGTAGACACGCCACAGAAAGATGCAGGCGAGCCTGATCGCCCAGCGGATCATCGTCTGGCGCGGTACGGCAAAGCCGTCAGTCTGGCGCATGTCCTCTTCCTGACGATAGAATGGCATGTGAAGAAAGAACTTATTATAAAGGAACGAAGCCATCAGGGACGGTGTCAGGATGCTCCGTTCAAACATCGGATACAGAAACGGAAGTGTCACCATCCTGTCACCATGTTCAATGGAAAGCACCGCTGTCTTGATCACACGGACGTAGCGGACGCTCCTGCGGCATTCGACCTTATAGTGCTCATGCCAGAATGCGATCTTCCAGCCGAATTCGCCATACTCTTTATTGAGGGTGTCAGGATCAATGTCGTATTCCACGACACGCTGCATGTTCCGGAGCATGTCGGAAAGAGAGACCTTTTCCTTTGTGCCGCCTCCTTTTGTGTTGGTTCTGGTAAAGTGCAGGATGATAGTCCGGGCGCCACGGGATGAGCCTGATCCCTCTCCGGACTGCTCATCGACGGCGTCCTCGTCTGTCGGATCCTTCAGGTCATCAGGGGATGATACAAGGAGGTCGTCAAGACCTTCGCCTCTGCTTCCAAAACGGTCACGCCTGCCAAGGGTCTGCTCTGCTTCCATGTGCTGGATTGTCTCATTCAGCTTCCGGCATTCATCTTTGAGATTCTTCAGTTCATCGGCGGTTTTCTTGTAGTCCTTCGATGTGGCAGTAAGAGACTTCTGCGACTCCTCGAAAAGAATCCTGTTATGATCAGCATCCTGCTTCCTGCCGAAGCATTCCTCTTCCAGGGCTTCTCTGGATAGGGTATGGAGCCATTCTTTGTAAGCAATCTCGTCTGCCCGCATGGAATCTCCCGGAAAGGTCAGTCTTCTGAAGAATTGACAGAAGTGTACAGGGAATACAGTTTCTCCACACCGGAGCCTAATCTGCGGATTGTATCACGCAGCTGACGGTTTTCCGATTCCAGAGCCTGGATGCGGTCCTGCTGGTCGTGGTTCTGCTTCTCCAGCTGCTGAATGCGGCTGGCCTGCGCGGGAGTGGATCCATCCGTATAGCGGTCAGGGTTCTGAGCATGTGAACTGCTCTTTCTTCCCCGCTTTCCGGAAGAAGGAATCAGCTCTCCGGTAACAGGGTCCTCTTTTCCGAGATACTTGCGGATCGGGCGTGACTGCTTCGTATCAGGATCATAATGGGACGTTGATTCATACCATGTGACTACACCGGTTTTCTTGTTTGTATACTTGACGATTGACATATCTGTGGCCCTCCTATTGGTACTATTATATATCATACCAACATATATGTCAACCGTTATTGGTACTTTTTATCGATAAAAAGTACCAATAATTCCGGACTGTTTTTGTGCATGATTATGCCCTGACATGCATGGGCACATCAGGGCTGAAATGGCGGTTATATCGGTTTTCCCGGCAATCCGGAGGTGCGTATCTCAGGCGGAGCCGTTTTCCTTTTACCCTGTCTGATCCTGTCTGGGAAGACGTTTGATCGTACCATCAATGGTAAAGCCATCCATCAGATGGTTATACTGATCTCTGGTGAGATTCAGCGTGTCACTGGAACTGCGGGGCCACTGGAAGCGGTTTCCGCCGACAAGATGTTTCGTCATCAGGAGCCAGCCATCGCCTTCAAAGACTAAAATTTTAATCCGGTCAGGCCGTTTTCCGCAGAACAGAAACATCGTTCCTTCTTCCAGCGGGCTGATCCCGGTTTCCATCTGGATCATGGCCTGGAGGGAATAGATGCCCTTCCGGAGATCAGTGTGGCCGGCCCGCAGATAGATTTTTCTGATTCCCGTGGCTTCTCTAAGCATGAGATATCGCCCGGAGAACCGTTTTGAGGCACTTTTCAGATACAGTGTTGTTCAGGTACAGACTATAGTCACCATGCTGAAGAAGCACATCCCATGAAGAAGGATCAACAGCAGACTTATGGCGTTCTTCTTCGTCAGAAGATAAAGGCGATGACGGTGCAGTTACCTCGATAAAGGCAGAATTCTGCGGTCCGACAGATGCCGGCTTATCAGCAGTTGTTGGAACCGGGGATGCAGCGGCCGGAAGGCCGGCACCTTCGCTCTGGGCAATGGCTTCCTTTCGGAACAGCCGCTGCCAGTAATAGAAACTGTTTTCGGAAAGATGGTGTTCGCGGATGTATTGGATCTTCGGCTGGCCGGAGTTATTGGCTTCCAGAACAATCTGGCGCCACTCCTCTGCGCGGAGATCATGAGCGATCGAAGAAGAATCCATAGCATTACCTCCATAGAAGATAGGCTTGTTATCTTACAGGAGTAATGCTACCAGTTCTGATAGT
>CAYYEB010000193.1:0-3618 GCA_964470725.1 uncultured Lachnospiraceae bacterium
TTTTCGGGATGAAAACGCAAGAAAAAGCGCTTATTTTCGGACTCAATTGCCGGAGTATGCTGCTGTAGTCGGTCACAGGAAGGAACTGTCCGTTTTCAGATCAGGCGTCGTCCCCATCAGCTGTTCGAACTAAACTCTGCCGGCGCGCTAAAGCGCTTGGCAATCGTTAAGTTCTCACGATCTTCCGGCTCCTTTGGCCGATTGATCTGAAAACGGACAGTTCCTTCCTGTGACCTCTATCTGCTGCTCTCTACCCAGTGATCCAGAATTCGTACGATTGCTTCCTCAGACTCTGCACCGTTAATTTCCTTTCGAAGCGCGGCCGAGTTCGGATATCCCTGTGTGTACCAGGCGATATGTTTTCGCATCTGGCGTACTCCGAGATAATCACCTTTTTCCTCAAGCTGCATGTGCATGTGTTTCAGCATGAGGTCACGTACTTCCGAAACGGACGGTTTCGGGAGCAGTTCTCCGGTTTCCAGGTAATGAAGCGTATCCCGGAATATCCAGGGATTTCCCCTTGCGCCACGGGCAATCATGACCATATCGCATCCGGTTTCATCCATCATCTTTTTTGCAAGCACCGGAGTTGTCACATCTCCGTTGCCGATCACGGGAATGGAGACTGCCTCTTTGACCTGCCGAATACAGTCCCAGTCCGCCTTTCCGGTATAATACTGGGCTCTCGTTCTTCCATGTACCGCAATTGCAGCGGCTCCCGCTGCCTCAAAACGCTTCGCAGCTTCCACACAGTTAAGATGCTGATTATCAAAGCCTCTGCGGATTTTCACCGTCACCGGGCGGTCAGATACACGTACAAGTTCACTTACAATCCTTTCCGCTTTTGGGAGGTCCAGAAGCAGGGCACTTCCCTCTCCGTTCTTTACGACCTTCGGCACCGGACAGCCCATATTGATATCAAGAATATCATAGGGTACGCTCTTCAGATGTTCTTCCGCATAAACAAAGGTTTCCGCATCCGGTCCGAAAAGCTGCATCGAAACCGGATGTTCCTCAGGACTGATGTCGATAAAGTCCATGGTCTTTTTGTTTCCATGCTTTACGGCATTGGCACTCACCATCTCCATACAGACAAGCCCCGCACCCATCTCATGACAGATCCTGCGGAAAGGCTGATCCGTTACTCCGGCCATAGGGCCCAGGATCAGGGGATTTTGCAGTGTTACATTACCTATCTTTAATAACTTCATTTATTTTGCTCCATAGGCTACGACCTGTCCTTTTTACGGGAATATGCCCGCCAGTATTTCCAAAAAATCAGAATATTCCAGCTGCAGACCTTAGGAACGCGTACGAAATCTCACAAGAAACGTGCCGCCTGGAGATCCGGCCACGCTTCAATGCCGGTCGGAAGGCGTGCAAATGTTTCGCAGTGAGATGAGTTAAGCGGACGTGTCGCAGCGGAATATTCTGATTTTGAGAGCTCAAAGCCATTATCCATAATTAATCTTGGTCTTTTGTCAGATCAGTGCTCTCTTATTCCACAAACTGATTCGGATCCTCATGCAGTACAAAGATTCTGTAAAAAAGCTTCAGCTGCACCCAGAATTCCGCTTCATCCTCCTGCAGTTTCCGGATCCGTTCCTCCGCACCGGCTTCATCCACTGTTTCTTCCGTTACAAACTGCGGCGTTCCATCCTCCTCAAACTGAATGATGAAGATACCGCCGACATCCTCCACGAATTCCGCGCAGATCTTCCGGAGCTTCTCCTTTACTTCATCCGGCAGCTTTTCAAAATCCGGACTTAAAGCATATCCCTTAAAATCCGTATTCTTTGCCGCACACAATACCTCTGCCATAACTTAATTCTCCTTAGAATCGCACATACTCGGAAGGTTACAGAAACAGTCGATCAAATATACCCGTAGAGCCCTCTCACGGACACTTCCCCGGTCGAAATTCTCTCCTCCGTGCCGTCTTCCTTCTCTACAATGAGTCTTCCCTTCTCATCAATTCCGCGGGAAACAGCAGTATACGGATGTACCGGATCTTCAATTCGCACCTGCTTGTCACGGCTTGCAAGAAGAAAATTATAATCCGTCATCATCTCCGACAGATCCTCAGTCCTGCAGTACTTCTTATAATTACTGTGAAAATACTTCAAAGTCGTTGCCGTAACGAGTGCCCGGCTCACATCTCTTCCGCCCCATTCGATCTTCAGAGATGTGGCCTTATCCGCCAGCTCACCTTCAAACTTCTTATTATTCACATTGATGCCGGTTCCGATCACTACATAGTCCATGAGACCGTTGGCACCGACCTCTGCCTCACTTAAGATACCGCAGATCTTCTTATGATTGACAACCACATCGTTCGGCCATTTGATCTCGGTCGGAAGTGTCACAACTTCCCGCACCGCCTGTGCCACCGAAAGACCCATCACCAGTGTCAGTGCCGCCACATGCTCTGCAGGAAAGTTCGGCTTTAAAAGAAAACTGAAATAAGAGGATTCACCGCCCGGGCTCTTCCAGACGCGTCCCTGACGTCCCTTGCCGGCCGTCTGTTCCTCACCGACAATGAGAAGTCCCTCTTTTGCACCCTTTTTCACTTCCCTTTTTACACACTCATTCGTCGAATCCACCGACTCATAGTAGTGAAGATCATAAAACGAATCTTCCCCCTGCTCATGCAGAATCTTTCTTAAATCGTCAGCCCACATTACAGCTGATCCGCCTCTCTGTCATACTCTCCGATCGTAGCAACCATCACGGCTTTGATCGTATGCATTCTGTTTTCCGCCTCATCAAAGACGATGGACTGCGGAGATTCAAATACCTCTTCCGTCACTTCCTTGCCCTTGATGGCCGGCAGGCAGTGCATAAAGACAGTATCCTTCTTTCCTGTCATTTCCATAAGTTCCCTATTCACCTGATACGGACGAAGAAGTGCCTCTCTTTCGGAGGCCTTGCTCTCTTCACCCATAGAAGCCCAGACATCCGTATAGAGCACATCTGCCCCCTTGACCGCATGAATATCTTCCGTGATCTGAATATCCGCGCCGGAATCCTTCGCATAGCCCTTTGCCAGCTCCACAAGCTCTTCCTTCGGCCACAGCGTCTTCGGAGCAATAATCCTCAGATTTACACCCATCTTTCCGCAGGCAATCAGGAAGGAATTGGCCATATTATTGCGGCCGTCTCCAAGGAAGCACATCGTGCGTCCCTTCAGATCTCCGAAATGCTCCCGAATCGTCAGGAAATCCGCCAGCATCTGTGTCGGATGATAATCATCCGTAAGGCCGTTCCATACCGGAACTCCGGAATACTTTGCCAGATCTTCCACCGTCTTTTGCTTAAATCCGCGGAACTCGATCCCGTCGAACATTCTTCCGAGAACTCTGGCCGTATCCGCAACAGACTCCTTACCGCCAAGCTGAATATCATGAATGCCGAGATACTCCGGATGAGCCCCCTCATCCGCCGCGCCTACCACAAAAGAACACCTTGTTCTTGTGGACGGCTTCTCAAAAATCAGCGCGATATTCTTATGCTTCATCGTCATCGGATAAATACCGGCCTTTTTCTTCTGTTTTAAATCCTCTGCCAGATCCAGAAAATACTCGATCTCCTCCGGCGTAAAATCCTTCAGTGTCAGAA
>CAYYEB010000194.1:0-3524 GCA_964470725.1 uncultured Lachnospiraceae bacterium
CTTGCAATCCTGCCGCCGACTGATTAAGATGGTATCAATAAATTTTGAAGGGAGATTTGCTATGTACACATTGGAAGACATCCGCAAAGAAGATCCTGAAGTAGCAGACGCCATTCAGGCTGAAATTGACCGCCAGAACTCTCATCTGGAGCTGATCGCTTCGGAAAACTGGGTCAGCAAGGCAGTTATGTCTGCGATGGGATCCGTTCTCACCAATAAATATGCCGAAGGGTATCCGGGACACAGATATTACGGAGGCTGTGAGAACGTCGACATCATTGAGAACCTCGCAAGGGAACGTGCAAAGAAGCTCTTCGGATGCACATACGCGAACGTTCAGCCCCACTCCGGCGCGCAAGCGAATATGGCCGTCTTTTATGCGCTCCTGAAACCGGGCGATACGTTTATGGGAATGGCACTCGATGAAGGCGGACATCTTTCTCATGGTTCACCGGCAAATATTTCCGGAAATTATTTCCATCAGGTTCCGTACGGCGTGGATGAAAACGGATTCATCGATTATGATGAATGTGAAAGAATTGCGAAAGAATGCCATCCGAAGATGATTATCGGCGGAGCAAGCGCATACTGCCGCACCATTGATTTCAAACGTCTCCGTGAAATTGCAGATGAGGTCGGCGCTTATCTTATGGTGGATATGGCGCACATTGCAGGACTTGTGGCAGCGGGAGTTCATCCGAGCCCGATTCCGTATGCGCATGTTGTGACAACAACGACGCATAAGACACTTCGCGGACCGCGCGGCGGCATGATCTTAAGCTCCGAAGAATTCGCCAAAGAGCATAAACTCAACAAGGCAATCTTCCCGGGCACGCAGGGCGGTCCTTTGATGCATGTGATTGCAGCCAAGGCAGTCTGCCTGAAGGAAGATATGCAGCCTGAATTTGTAACCTATGCAAAGAATGTAGTGGCCAATGCGCAGGCGCTTGCAAAGGGACTGATGGATCGTGGAATCAACATTGTGACAGGCGGCACGGATAATCATCTGATGCTGATCGATCTGAAAAACACTGATCTGACAGGCAAGGAACTGGAAGCACGTCTCGACCAGGCCAACATTACAGCCAATAAGAATACGGTTCCCCATGACCCGCGTTCACCGTTTGTGACATCCGGTATTCGTCTCGGCACACCGGCGGTTACGACAAGAGGCCTCAATACGGATGACATGGATCAGATTGCAGAGGCAATTGCTCTTGTGACAAAGTCTGCAGACAACATCGATGCGGCAAAGGCTATTGTGAAGAAACTGACAGATCGCTATCCGCTGGATGCGTGACATCAGTGCTCGATTGACGGACTTCAGTTCATGGCCTGTTGTTTCGGGACGCTTTCGCTCGCTCGTTCTCGCAGCAGTTCTAAATTCATGCTGCGCATTCGTTAAGAACTGGCGGAACTCGGACGCCCGAAACAATCAGGCCATGAGCTGAAGTCCCCGTATAACTGGAAAGTGAGTGACGTACGCAAACATATAAGAAGGAAAGGCATGACGAATGCGAATGACAGATGACCGGCTGAATCATATATTGAAGTTTCTGGATGAAAGATACGGGGATGAACTCTACGTCTATCTTCATCATCAGAATGCCGGCCAGCTGCTGATCGCTACGATCCTAAGTGCCCAGTGCACCGATGCGCGGGTCAATGTTGTGACGAAGGATCTGTTCAAAAAGTATCCGGATATGCAGGCTTTTGCGAATGCGGATCTGGAGGAACTGGAACAGGATATCAAGCCCTGCGGGTTTTATCATAACAAGGCAAAGAACATTATCGGGTGTGCCAGGGAAATTGTGGAACGTTTCGGAGGAGAGGTTCCGTCTTCCATGGAAGATCTGACGTCGCTTCCGGGAGTGGGAAGAAAAACCGCCAATGTCATTCGCGGAAATATCTTTCATGAACCTTCGATTGTTGTGGATACCCATGTGAAGCGTATTTCCTGGAGACTCGGTCTGACGGATGAAAAAGATCCCACGAAGGTGGAATATGATCTTATGAAAGTTCTTCCGAAGGATCACTGGATCCTGTGGAATCTGCAGATCATCAGTTTCGGGCGGGAAATCTGCTTTGCACAGCGTCCGAAGTGCTGGGAGTGTCCGCTCGTGCCATACTGTCGGGAACCGAAGAAACAGCTTACGGCACCGAAGGAGGAGCCGAAGAGCAGACTTACTGAAAAAGTGAAGATTCGGAAAGGGTGAGCTTTTGCTTAATATACTGTACAGGGATTCAGGTCATGATTTGAATCCCGTCAGCTTGAGCAATATCCGGACAAAAGAATATACGTTAAGAAAAGGAACAGCAAAAATGATGAATCGAAAGACACAGCGTGTTGTGATCGCAGTGATCGCCGTCATCCTGATTGTGATGATGGTACTTTCACTCATCGCACCGGCTGTGGGAAGCTGAAATGAAAAAGGAGCGCGTGGAGGGATCCCTTCTGGTGACTGACAGCATAGCTCTGGGAGCACTTTGTGTGCTTTTTTTGAGGGAAGAGGAGAAGATCCGTGCATCTTTCCCCTCTTTTTTTGTGGAACAGACAAAAAAACTGACAGAAAAAGAAGCCGCTGAAGGTACAGGAAGGCAGGAAGAAGAGCTGCTGGTTTTGCGACATTCCGCTATGCAAAGGTACTATGGAATCAGATGCTTTCGGCCGCTGTCTGAGGGCGGCATACTGAATGGGCTTTGGAATACTTGCGAAGAGCTGGAGTGTGGCTGCGAGGTTGAACTTGAAAGAATCCCGGTGTTACAGGAAACTGTAGAGATCTGTGAACTTTTTGATGTGAATCCGTATTATGCGGATTCGCGCGGGAGCATTCTGATTGCGGCAGAGCGTGGCAATGAACTGTACTGGGATCTGAAACATAAGGGGATAAATTCTTCCATAATAGGTGTCTTAATGCCGGGAAGAGCAAGGACAATTCTTTCGGGTGCGGAGCTTGCGCATGTCCGCTGCCTTGACCGGCCACAGGAGGATTCCCTGGAATATTTTTTAAGAATGAAGGAAAAAGATGACAGTTTGCAATAGCAATTGCGAAAAAGACTGAGGACGGATGCGAGCCGGACAAAACTATCCTCCGGATGCGAATCCGAAACGATTTTGAGCGCCGGAGGATATGTTTTGCCGGCGAGCATCACAGAATCAATATTTTGAACCAATTGCTATGGACTGTCTTTTGATATAGATGAGGAGTTATGAACGAAAAAGCATTACATATATTGGAATTTGATAAGATTACGGCTCATCTGGCAGAGCTGGCATCTTCTGAGCCCGGAAAGGAAAAATGCAGGAAACTGCAGCCTCTTTCGGATATCGATAAGATCAATCGACTGCAGGATGAGACCGAGGCCGCTTTCGGACGTCTTTTAAAAAAGGGAAATATTTCTTTTGGAAGTACATATGACATACGTGCTTCTTTAAAGCGGCTCGATGTCGGATCAGCGCTTAATGCGCATGAACTGCTGCAGATTACGAAGCTTTTGGAAAATGCGTCTTTAGTACGTTCCTA
>CAYYEB010000195.1:0-3479 GCA_964470725.1 uncultured Lachnospiraceae bacterium
TTCTCGCAGCGGTTCTAAATTCATGCTGCGCATTCATTAATAACCGGCGGAACTCGGACGCCCGGAACAATCAGGACATGACCTCACTCCTCTGTATGTATAGGCCTAAATAATAGCGAGAAAAGGAAGGACAGTTATCATGAAAAGCTTTTGGAAAAATGAAGGTAAATCAGAAAAGAAAATGATAAAGCGTTTTGCGGGAGTCCTGGTATCAGTTGCTGCGGCAGCGGCGCTTATGACGGGCTGCGGAAGTAGCGGAGCGGCATCATCAGCCGCATCCACGGAGACATCCGGAACAGCGGCCGCGGGATCTGCAGCTGCGACAGATGCGGGATCGACAGCAGGAGCGGCGGCAGGAACATCCGAAAACGGAAATGTGACAGGCAATGTATCCACAAACGGATCGACTTCCATGGAGAAGGTCATAGGAATCCTGTCCGAAAGCTTCATGCAGGAGAATCCGAACTGCAAGATTACTTATGATGCCACAGGTTCGGGCTCCGGAATCGAAGCGGTCAGCAACGGAAGCACGGATATCGGATTGGCATCGAGAGATCTGAAGGATGAGGAGAAGGCCAAGGGACTCGAACAGACAACAATCGCCAAAGACGGCATTGCGATGATTGTAAATAAGGATAACCCGATTTCGGATCTTTCCGTTGATCAGATTGCAGGGATTTATGAAGGAAATACGAAGAACTGGAAAGACGTCGGAGGGGACGATGATACAATTGCTCCGATCGGACGTGAGGCGGGATCCGGAACGAGAGACGGATTTGAGACGATCACGGATACGAAGGATAAGTGCAAGCTTTCTCAGGAACTGACATCTACGGGTGCGGTCATCGAAGCAGTCAAGAACAGTAAGCAGGCAATCGGTTACGCTTCCTATTCTGATGTGCAGGGACAGGAAGGGATCAAGATTCTGACGGTAGGCAAGGTGGAATGCACGGCCGAACATATCTCTGACGGGTCCTATAAGATTCAGAGAAATTTCAATCTGATCACAAATTCCGGCAAAAAACTTGATGGAGCAGCGAAGGCATTCTTCGACTATATGACAAGCAAGGATTCCGCCAGCCTCATTGAAAAAGCCGGAGTTGTGCCGGAGAATCAGTAAATTCGAACTTAATGTCGCTGCGTTCGTTCCACACATGAAGGTGACAGGAAGGAAGAAAAATGGTAGCAGGAGAGCTGAGAAAAACAAAAAGAATGTCCGATTTCATAAAGCTGCCGGGGAGACAAAGCGCCGCTCCGGCGGGATTTGCAAATCGCAAGGCAACAAAGCGAAAGAAGGTCAGCGAGATGATACCGCGGGTGATTTTTCTCATCTGCGGGCTTGTTGCGGTGACATTTGTACTCGCGATATCTATTTATCTTATTATTTCCGGTATTCCGGCGATTCATGAAATCGGACTTGTGAAGTTTCTGTTCGGTAGAAAATGGGCATCGACGGCAGCAAAGCCGTCCTTTGGAATTCTGCCTTTTATTCTGACCAGTGTGTATGGTACGGCGGGAGCGGTAGTGATCGGTGTGCCGATCGGACTGATGACAGCTGTGTATCTGGCAAAGATGGCTCCTGCAAAACCGGCGGCAGTGATCCGGACCGCGGTGCAGCTTCTGGCCGGCATACCGTCCGTTGTCTATGGCCTTGTGGGTATGATCATTCTGGTACCCGGAATTCAGCATATTTTTCACCTGTCATCCGGTGCGACACTCCTTGCAGCCATTATTGTTCTGGCAATCATGATTCTTCCCTCGATTATCAATGTGTCTGTGACAGCGCTTGAGGCGGTGCCGAAGGAATATGAGGAGGCTTCGATTGCCCTTGGAGCTACGGATGTGGAGACATACATGAAGGTTTCCGTGAAGGCTGCCAGAAGCGGAATTGCTTCTTCCATTGTATTGGGCGTCGGCCGTGCGATCGGAGAAGCGATGGCTATTATCATGGTGTCCGGAAATGTTGCCAACATGCCGGGACTTTTGAAGTCCGTCCGTTTTATGACAACCGCAATCGCATCTGAGATGTCCTA
The DNA here is from genome assembly GCA_964470725.1 of uncultured Lachnospiraceae bacterium. Classification (GTDB taxonomy): domain Bacteria; phylum Bacillota; class Clostridia; order Lachnospirales; family Lachnospiraceae; genus Chordicoccus. The sequence continues at coordinate 2,034 of CAYYEB010000195.1, forward strand.
TGCGGCAGTCGGATCTCTTCAAAGAAATGCGCTTTTTTCCATCGGACTTGTGCTGTTTGTCTTTATCATGCTGATCAATGGGGTGTTAAATACGGTGATCAAAGGGAAAAGAGCAGGAGAATAAAAGGCTGTTGCGTAGAATTGACGGGTCATGATTCGACACCCTGTATAGTATTGGAGTGAACAGAACATAAAATAAGGAGCTGAGGTTAATGAAACGAAAACTATGGAACGGCAGCATGAAGTTTCTGCTGCGCCTGTGTGCGGCAATTACGGTGGCACTTCTGATATTTCTGCTCGGATATATTTTTTACAGAGGAGTACCGCATCTGACGATTCCTCTTGTGACGACGGAGAGCAGTTATCTGAAGGGCACGATCGGAATTCTGCCGAACATCTTAAACACACTGTATATCATTATCGTGACAATGCTGATTGTTCTGCCAGTCGGTGTCGGAGCCGCCATTTACCTGACAGAATATGCGACCAACAAAAAGCTCGTCAGCGTGATTGAATTCGCGACAGAGATCCTGACAGGTATTCCGTCGATTATCTTCGGCCTTGTCGGCATGCTGCTTTTTACACAGCTGATAGGATTAAAGCAGGGAATTCTGGCCGGTGGCCTGACTTTGGTGATGATGGTGCTTCCGACGATTGTACGGACGACGCAGGAAAGCCTGAAAACTGTTCCGAGAAGTTACCGGGAGGGAGCATATGCTCTGGGAGCCGGAAAATGGTATACGATCCGGACAGTTGTTCTGCCGAATGCGATGGACGGTATTGTGACCGGATGCATTCTGGCCATCGGACGAATTGTCGGAGAGTCGGCGGCGCTCCTTTTCACAGCCGGGTTCGGACTGGTCCTCAATAACTTCTGGCATGCCCTGACATCTTCATCTGCAACACTGACCGTAGCTCTGTATGTGTATGCAAGTGAACGCGGAGAGACGGATGTCGCATTTGCCATTGCCGTGGTTCTGATTCTTATTACACTTCTTATCAATTTCCTTGCGGATTTCGCGGGAAAGAAGCTGAAGACGAATCAGTAATACAAATCGCGTTTGAACCTTTTGCCCCTGATATCATCATTATATTAAGAAAGAAAACGGGATGGATCAATGAGTGATATAGATGTAAAAATGGCACTGGAAATACAAAAACTGAATCTCTGGTATGGCGACCACCATGCGCTGAAGGATATTTCCGTGGGTATTCCGGAAAAAAGGATTACGGCACTGATCGGACCGTCCGGGTGCGGAAAATCCACATTTTTAAGAACGCTGAATCGGATGAACGATCTTGTGCCGAATGTGAAGATCACCGGTGAAGTGAAATACAAAGGTAAAAATATTTATGATAAGTCGGTTGATGTGACGATGCTGCGCAAGGAAATCGGCATGGTGTTTCAGAAGGCCAACCCCTTCCCGATGAGTATTTATGACAATA
>CAYYEB010000196.1:0-3466 GCA_964470725.1 uncultured Lachnospiraceae bacterium
GACATACTCAAACTTATTGCTTCCTTCAGATTTCACCTCACGATGAACTCCCTTGCTGTTCGTCTATACATTTCCCACCGCCTAGGCATGTTGTAAACGCTCCATAGTGCGTACCTTGAAATTTTAAAGGGCTATCTTCTCGCCCTTTGTTACTTAGGTTTTCGAATTCTTTCTGGCAGGTTTGGTGACCATGGCAACAAATCTTCCAGAAATGAGTTATCTGTGTCATCCATATGATTTGGTATTTCAGACAGTAAATATTCAAAGTAATCATATGGTTTTAAGTTGTTGGCTTTTGCTGTTTCAGCGATGCTGTATATGATCGCAGATGTTTTGGCCCCATTGATGGTATCTATCATCTGCCAGTTCTTCTTGCCGATGCAAAAACCACGGATAGCTCGTTCAGATGCATTGTTATCCATTGGTACGTCACCATCTTCAAGAAATACTCTTAAATATTTTTCTTGATTTAGGATATATGTATACGCTTTACGGAGCTGACCTGATTTTGGAACGGCAGGTTCCTGCTGTTTCAGGTACACAAATAAAGCATCCACAAGCGGTTTGATAACCAACTGTCGCTGCACAAGCCGTTCTTCAGAAGAAAGCTCTTTCAGTTTACCTTCTTCCCGGTAGATTGCCTGAATCTGGCTCATCACAAGAAAAGCATTCGATTTTTTGCGATTTTCCTTTGGCAGAACTTCCATCGCTTCATCAAATTTTCTTCTGGCATGTACCCAGCATCCTGCAATACGAAGGTTCTTACGTTCATTTTCGATGGTGTGGTACACCTGATAACCATCTGTGACACAGATACCAGAGTAGTCTTTTAAAAACTCTCTGGGATGGGAACTGTTTCTTGTTTCATGGTAATCATAGAGGATGATTTGTTCATCTTCATACATATGCCCGGAGCGGTAAACCCACATGTAACTCTTGGCACCGGCAGGTCGTCCATCACGGTTTACAAGTACAGGAGTTTCATCTGCCTGGATCACGTGATAATCATAGAGTTTTCGATGCAGATAATCATAAAGAACTCCAAAGTATTCCTCTGCCAAACGAATCATCCAGTTTGCCATATTTTTTCTAGGAATAACAAGACCATAACGGATGAATTCCTGCTCTAACCGATACAGTGGTACTGCATTAACATATTTACCATTGATGATTGCAGCTGCAAGGGATTCCGATACAAGACTTCCATGAAGCAGTGCCTTTGGATGGTCTGCTTTTACCATGTGACCATCGGTTTTGCTTGCATATACACCTACATGATGTTCATCCACTTCAACCTTTGCAGGAGTAAAGTGGTAACGTTTTTCAATCATATCCGGAAGCTGTTTCCAGCCATTCTCACCAAACTCTGCTGTCAGTTCTTCTTCTGACATGTAGTGGCTGATGATATTTACAGGAAGACCTGAAATATCTTCTTCTTTTTTTCCGGTGCGTTTTTTCTTTTTAGCAGGTTTGGATTCCAGATCTTCAGGTTCTTCTGCTGAAAAGTCGCAGACAGCCTCTGATTCATTGAAAAAACAGATATTTCCATCCTTTTCAAAGAAACAGATCTGGTTTTCGATATCCATCTTTTCAGAGGATGTACCAAAACGTTTCCTGTTGGAAAGAACCAGCTGTTCCATAATAAGCTGCAGTTTTTCATTAACATCATGCAGCTCTTTGGTTAATGTTTCAACCTGTTCCTGCTGATCGATAAGAAGCTGGATAAGAAGAGACTTATCAAATGTATTCAGTTGTTCTTCTGTAAATCTAACTGCCATAATCCGTACTCCTTTGACTGGGTACTATTATAACAGGGATGGCGTGTTTACGCCACTTCAGACATGTTTATCATTCGTCATTATGACGGTGGATAACAGTAATGAATACCTCATAAACAATGGGATTTTCATTATTGTTATCCACGAAATATCAGCAGACTGGAAGTCTGTTTATAAAATCTTCAGATGCTGAAACCATTTCTGTGGATAACGATAAACTTACGCATTATAAGCATGTTTTAATAGCCAAAACAGAAAAATAAATTTCTACGAAATGCACAAAACTAGATGGATTTAGGTGGATTCTCCATCTCTTCGATTGGACGGCGTGCCACAACTTCAAGACCTTTCATGAGCATCCGGTACTGCTCAAATGTGATTTCCATTGCGGCAGATTCACTGCGGGGCCAGTTGAACGCCCCATTGTCCAGCCTTTTATAAAGAAGCAGAAAACCATCACCTTCCCAGAGCAGCCCTTTTATTCTGTCAGAGCGTTTGCCACAGAATAAAAACAAAGTGTTCTTATCATATGGATCAAGTTCAAACTGGAATCGGATAATAGCAGCAAGGCCTTCCATTCCACGGCGTAAATCGGTGTAGCCTGTGGCAAGGTATACCTTTTTGAAACCATGTGCATCATTGAGCATAAGTACATGCTCCAATCAGTTTTCTTAGGAAATCAGCCGATGCATTCTCATGGAGTTCTATGGACAATCCATTGCTTCCACGAATAATCGCTGCTATAGCAGAAGAATTTGTGCATTCGCTGGTAATTTTATTTTCCGGTAGTGGCAATTCAACAAATGCAGGCGTAGATTCCATAGAATCCAGGCATGCTTGTCGCACACACTTTAAGCGATAATAATAATTCGCTTTTGTAATGTTATTTTGAAGACACCATTCGTCAACAGTCATATCTTTTGGACGATTTTGGCATTCTTTGATTTGCATCGCCCAAGACTGTATGCGGCATTGCTTTGCAATTAAACTTGTTTGAGAATTCATAGTCTACCTCCATGATTTGTCTAAAAAGTTGAAAACTGAACTTTTTAGACCGCTATACTAGATTTTTAGATTATTATCTCAATTTTGAATATTTAAGAAAAGGTACGCACTATGGAGCGTTTACTTTTATTGTGATATTCCAATTTGTTATAGTAGCAAAAGCGAATGGCTAAAGTAACTGCTAAAATAATATAAACACACTTTTCAGCTTTTGAAGTTCTAAATGGAAACGAGTATTTCTTGCTGAAACATCATAATAAACCAAGTAAAAAGAAGCAATATTACACGAGCCAGGAAATACCGGATCTACGGCGTTTCCTGGCTCATTATAGTTTATGGTAGGAGATTTCGTTAAATTTTCTCAGCTATTTTGTAACAGTTCTTTCTACAAAAGACTTGAATTCTGAAACAGGAATGTGATAATACTTTGACAGCCAGCGAATCTGTGAGTCGCTTTCTGCTGCCTGCTTGATCTCCTGTATGGATGAGGCGTGTTTTGCCTGATATATAAATGTTGAAAGAAAATTATGTGCAGCGAGATATGCCTCATAGTCGGATGCATCAGGATAAGCAGTTCGGTATTCGTTGATGAAGGAATCCTGCAGTTCCTGAAACAGATTGACATTTTCAATCTGAAGAAAGAGCATTCGGTTTACGAGTGTGCCATATTGATTCCAGAAGAC
>CAYYEB010000197.1:0-3454 GCA_964470725.1 uncultured Lachnospiraceae bacterium
GGAAACTGCTCCCTCCGACAGTTCAGATCCTCGGGATTCGGAGTCAGCGCAGCCCTCTTCTCAAAACAGGGATGCATCGGAAGCTAAGGGAACTCCGGCAGCTTCTTCTGACCAGGACAAAAAGGCAGCAGATCCTTCTCTTCAGCAGACAACGCAGATTCCGATCATTCCGGAAGAGGAAAATGATGAATCTTACGGGAACAGAGAGCAGATCATGGAAACAATCCATCAGCTGAAAGATCTGAAGGATAAGGGTGTGCTGACGGAGGAAGAATATAATAAGAAAAAAGCAGAGCTGTATTCCCGCATGGGATAAGGTAAAAGAGATGCCTCGCCGAATCGGCGAGGCATTTTTACTGTCCGGCAATGGATTCTCACATGGCGCATGCGGATATGATTTTCTGAATTTCTTCCGTACCGGTTCGTTGTACAAAGTGAGAAAATGTTTCCTCTGCAGCAATACGATGCATAAGATAGTAACGAATGATTTTTCGCAGCACTGTCAGCAGTTGATCATATGGAATTTTCCCCTTCATCAGCGTTCCGAGGTGCGCATGTGAACCCAATTCTCCACCAATGTAAAGAAAGAAGGCATCGATGACCTGCCCCTCCCTCATACCCTTTCCGCCGCGAATTCCGATGTCTGCGGTCTGAGGAGCTGCACAGCAGGCGCCGCATCCGGTCAATGTAATACGGAAGGGATGAGTGATTTCCGGAAAGTCCGCGTCCAGCTGTTCTGTAATATTCTTCAGTCTGTGACGGGTCTCAACCGCCGCGAAGTTGCAGAAGCTGCTGCCGGTACATGCAGACTCATAACCGCTGCACATTCCGGGGCTCAGAGAATATCGTTTCAGGATTTCTTCCTTTTCAAATTGCAAAAGCCGATCCCTCGGAATGTCAAGAATCAGAATACTCTGCACATTCGTTATGCGAAGTCGCCCCTCCCCATATACTTTTGACAGATGTGCAAGTGTTTTCAGGTCATCACAGGAAAGTATATTACATGGAATATGCAGTCCCGCGAAAAAGAGATCTTTTTGTTTTTGAGGATGCATACCGTAGAACGTTCCGTAGCACCAGTCCGCCGTTATCTCATTTCCGCCATGTTGAAACGGGCCCGCCATCTCATCAATTCTGCAGCAGATCTCTTCTATGCCCTCTTCATTTAAAAGGTATTTGAAGCGGGCATGGGCGCGTCCGGTTCTGTCTCCGTCTTCCCTGAATATGGTCACAACTGCTTTTGCAAACGGTACCACATCTTTTTCTTCCAGAAAAAAATCCGTTTTCTGTGCCAGCTGCTGCGGACTGCCGGCCAGACCGCCTCCCAGATAAACATGAAATCCGCTTCGCTTTTCCCCGTTTTCTTCAAAGATGGCCGGCACAAATCCCATATCATTTTCCCGGGCAAATGCCACGTCATGGGGATTACCCGAAACGGATATTTTGAATTTTCGCGGAAGGTTTGAAAACTCCTGTTTCCCACTGAATGTTTCGGTAAGTTCATGCACAAGTTCCGTTGTATCCAATACTTCTTCCGGGTCAACCCCCATCAGAGGATTTCCTGTAATATTCCGCACAACGTCGCCGTCCGCTTCCATCGAAGTAAGGCCGGCCTCTTTTAACTGTCTGAGGACAGTCGGTATGTTGCTCAGGGCACAACCGTGAATCTGGCAGGCCTGCCTGGTTGTAAACTGCACCTTTCCATCGCCAAATCGTTTCGAAAGTTCTGCGATTTTTTCTGCCTGATCGGCAGAAAGTTCTCCCGACGGCAGTTTGATGTGCACCAGAAAGCGGCCGTTTCTTGGCTTCTGATGCAGCACACCTGCCCACTTGAGTCGTTCCGTATCATCAAAGGTCAGTTCATTCGGCGGTTTTTCCGTCAATTCGTCTAATTCCTCGTATATTTTAAGTCCATCACCTCGAAGTTTTATCTGCTCGATCTTATTCAGATCCGTTCTTTTTTTCCATTCTCCGCTCATAGAGTTTTCCTGCCATTTTTTTCATCCTGCTCCGCCATATACTCGTTTCTCACCCGGCTGAATACGGTTTTTTCCACATCCAGATACTGAGCCAGGTATTGGGCCTGAATCCGCTTCTCCAGTTCGGGATGCGTTTCATGCAGCCATCTGTAGCGCTCTATGGCGCGCCAGGTTCTTACCTTCAGAATCGTATGATATTCCTCAAAGCTGTCACTGAGCATTTGAATAATCAGAAAATTGACCCATGGAACCTTTTCCTGCAATTCACGAAGTGTGGTCAGCGATAACATAATGAGTTCTCCCCGCTCCATTGCCTGTACATTGTCAATTGACTCCGCGCCCTCTTCAAATCGCAGCGCAACAATAAATGGCTCACCGGGCCGAAACATGAAGTTGTTTGTCGCTTCGCTTCCGTTGTCCTTCATTGTAAAAGAGCGAAAAGCACCGGACAGCACGAAATAAATATAATGCTGCGGTTCCGATTGATGGATGACAAATTCCTTCTTCTCGTAACTCTTTGCTGTCGAATTTTCCGCGAGAATCGTAATCATCCCTGCATCCACGTCCCTGTCCGGAAGCAGTCTTTTCAAAGCTCTCTGATAAAAGTTTTTATAAAAGTTCAATGTATAACGTTCTGCGCTCATAGTCTCATTCTCCTGAAACAGCCATCATTTTTAACTGGTATTTTACCAGTCCGCCTTTTCGACCACAATAGGAGAAAAGTGCAGCATTGCAGAGAATCACTTGTCACATTGCGCAAGCGTAACTGCATATGCTTTTTCACTCATCACTGCGCAGGTACAGCTACTATTTCCTTCAGTCTTCCTTCTCCTCCTTCAGAAGTGCACCGCACGCTTTCATCAATTGGCGCTTCAGCTGTATGAACTCCGTATCAGGATTTCTCAGTTCCCCCTTTGTTATGTCGTCGTGGTGCTTTTCCCTGTACAATGTGATAATGCTGTAATATCCCGAAAACATAAATTCCGTCACATATTCGATTTTATCCGAGTTCAAATCCGGGAATCGTCTCTTCAGGTTTTCACGTGCCTTATTTTTTACGATCTGGCACATTTTTTCCGAGACGCGGTCAAGATTGCTTTCCAGCAGTCGGCCTCCTTCCCGAAAAGGCGATTCGGGACGATGTTCTTTCATAAAATCTTCCGCATACTGTGGATCTTTTTCACTTCTTGAAAAGTCAAAATGCTCCATATCCGCGGCGAATGCCTTCAGCGAATTATTGATGGTTTCATTGATTACATCATCGGGTGCGGAATAATAAGTATAGAAAGTTTTTCTGTTGATATCGGCCTTTCTTGCGATATCCGTCACCGTAATCTGCTCCAGCGGCTTCTTTGTCATCAGTTCCGTCAGTGCCATATAAATTGCCTTTTTTGTCCGAATGACCCTTCGATCCGTTTTTCTTTCTTTGGTTTTCTCATTCTTCACCGGTTCCATCAATCCATTCATTTTCAGCC
>CAYYEB010000198.1:0-3425 GCA_964470725.1 uncultured Lachnospiraceae bacterium
AGCTTCCACAGTTCATCATATCCAAGCGGCACCGGTTTGCTGTCCGGACCGACAAACCCTGTAACGCCGCGGGTGTTCCGGACGATATACCAGGTTTCATCATTCATCACCATATTGACAAAGACATAACCCGGGTACTTCTTGCGCTGAACGCTCTTTGTGACTCCGTTCTTTGTCTCCATAACCTCTTCCATCGGGATCTGGACCTCAGCGATCTGATCCTCCATGTGGCGGTTCTCGACTGTCTTTTCAATATTGGCCTTTACTTTGTTCTCATAGCCTGAATAGGTGTGAGCGACGTACCATTTTGTATCTGCCATGTGCTGCCTCGCTAAATGCATAAGCCGCGGATGCATGAAATCTGCATTTTCCGCAAATGCTTATATTGTAAATATCAGTTTCCGTTCCTCAAAGTCCGAGGATTCCCTCGAGTGCTCTGATCGAAGCGCTGTCCACAACCGTAATCATAATCCCCATGATAATGGAAATGATGATGACGACAGCGGTTTCCTTGCCGACTGTGTTCATCGGAGTCCAGATGATCTTATCCCACTCCTGCTTCAGTCCCTTCCAGAAACTGGTCTTCTTCTTTTCGGTCTTTTTAACCTCAGCTTTTGTTTCCGCCATAGAAAAACTACCTGCACTTTCTGAAAATAAGATTACTTTGTTTCTCTGTGCAGTGTGTGCTTACGGCAGTGCGGGCAATACTTCTTTAATTCCAGTCTTTCCGGATGTTCTTTCTTGTCCTTCTTCGTATTGTAGTTACGATTTTTGCACTCTGTGCAAGCTAACGTTATCCTTGTACGCACGGTATTTCACCTCCAATGATAATCTCGTTGTAGTTCTTTTCCTTTCTCAAAATGCCATCTGCATACGAAACGCTCCTCTGCAGCCGGCCTAATTTTTCGCAAAAAAAAAGAACCTTGTTACTCGTAGCTTATCAAGTGTAGCACAAGGTTTCTTTAGCGTCAATGCTCATTTTTCGGGTCCGTTCCCTTTTTATCTTTGCGGCTCAGTCCTCTTCGAACCGTATCGGCGCCATACTTTGCATTGACCTTTGCAAGCATGCGGTCAAGCCGTTCTTTCTTTTCTTTCTTCCGTTTCGCCGCTGCCTGCTGCGCCTTTCTTTCCCCGGCTTCCTTCGCATAGTCAAAAAGGCTGAGCTGCCGGAATTCTCCGCTGTCAAGATGCGATACGCCGACTCCCATAAGGCGCACCGTTCTGCCCCTTGCAAAAAGTCCTTCCGGGCTCAGCAGGAGTTCCTGCATCAGTGCTTCCGCATTTTTATAAATCACCTCCGCACTGTTCGTGGACTCCGGCAGAATCTTCTGACGAGAATGTCTCCGGAAATCATCCGTCTTGGCGGATACGGTCACTGTTGTTCCGTAAACTCCATCGCGAATGAGCCTTTGCGAAACCTTATCCGACAGATGCCGGATGATCGGTCTGGCCTTCTCCATATAGTTATCCCGCGTAATGTCCTCCGGAATTGTGGTCTCATTGGAATAACTTTTGGCCTCTTCCTGCTCTCCGTGAACCTCCTCTGATCCCCGGCCGTTCGCACTCTCAAAGATATACCGTCCGCCCTTTTCACCGAGAATGCTTTTTAAGACCTTCGGGTCCGTATGAGCCGCATCTCCGACCGTGAAGATTCCGATCGTATTGAGACGGCTCGCAGTCGCTTTTCCACAGCCGTGAAGTTCTCCGATGGGCATCGGCCAGAGCTTTGCAGGTATTTCCTTCGGCCAGAGAGTATGTATCTTATCGGGCTTTTCAAAATCACTCGCCGTCTTTGCCAGAAGTTTATTTGTGGAAATGCCGACATTTACGGTAAATCCCAGTGTATCCCTGATCTCATCCTTCAGCTTCTCCGCCGTTGCCACCGGATCGGTCGTTCCCGTCATATCAAGGTAGGCCTCATCGATGGATACCTGCTCCACTTCCTTCGAATACGTATGAAGAATCCGGATAAAAGCATGGGAGTATTTTCTGTATGTCGCGAAATCCGCTTCCACAAGAACAAGTTTCGGGCACTTCGCCAATGCCTGTACCACAGGCTCACCGGTTTTGACACCGTATTTTTTGGCCGGTATCGATTTGGCCGTGATGATGCCATGACGGGTCCGGATGTCTCCGCCAACCGCAGACGGGATCGTCCGAAGATCGACGGAACCGGGATGTTCCTTCAACGCCTTCAATGCGGACCAGGACAGGAAGGCGGAATTGACGTCGACATGGAAAATTAATTTTCGATTCTTCATTTTTCCACTACAAGATCAGAAAAAACTATCCGCCGGACGCGAAACTTCAGCTATTGTTTTGAGCGCCGGCGGATAAGTATTTTTCATCTCATTAAAAAATATGCAATGTCTCTTACAGTTCGCAGTTTCCGACCGTTCTCGGGAACGGAAGGACGTCACGGATGTTCTGCATACCGGTAATGTACATAACGGCACGCTCAAATCCGAGACCGAAGCCCGCGTGACGGGTTGTTCCGTATTTTCTCAGATCCAGATAGAAATCATACTGGTCAAGAGTCATATCGAGTTCCTTCATTCTCTGAAGAAGCTTGTCATAATCTTCCTCACGCTGGGAACCGCCGATGATCTCGCCGATGCCCGGTACCAGACAATCCACTGCGGCAACGGTCTTGCCGTCCGGATTCTGCTTCATATAGAAAGCCTTGCACTCCTTCGGATAGTCCGTTACAAAGATCGGCTTCTTGAAGATCTTTTCTGTCAGATATCTTTCATGCTCAGTCTGAAGTTCCGCGCCCCATTCCGGCTTGTAATCAAATTTCTGTCCGGATTCCTGCAGAAGCTTGATCGCCTCGGTATAGGTGATCCGTCCGAAATCATTGTTCACCACGTTGTTCAGACGATCCAGAAGCCCCTTGTCAACGTACTGATTAAAGAACTTCATTTCCTCCGGTGCATTTTCCAGCACATAGGAAATGATGTACTTGAGCATTGCCTCGGCGCAGTCCATATCATCTTCAAGATCCGCAAATGCCATTTCCGGCTCGATCATCCAGAACTCCGCCGCGTGACGTGTCGTGTTGGAGTTTTCCGCGCGGAATGTCGGTCCGAATGTATAGATATTCCGGAATGCCTGTGCAAATGTCTCGCCCTGCATCTGTCCGGATACGGTCAGGTTCGTCTCCTTACCGAAGAAGTCCTTCGTGTAATCGACTGCCCCGTCCTCGGTTCTCGGCAGATTGGCCGGGTCAAGGGTTGTCACCTGGAACATCTCTCCGGCGCCTTCCGCATCGGATCCTGTAATGATCGGTGTATGCACATAGACAAATCCTCTGTCCTGGAAGAACTTATGAATTGCATACGCAATCAGAGAACGTACCCGGAACGTTGCCTGGAATGTGTTCGTTCTTGCTCTTAAATGCGGGATTGTACGAAGGAACTCCATGC
>CAYYEB010000199.1:0-3406 GCA_964470725.1 uncultured Lachnospiraceae bacterium
GTTGTAAACTAGCGTCTACAATTAGTTCATCTAACCTGTCAACTCCGGCGGCTGCCACTTGTTCATCTGACCTGTCAAGTCTGACGTCTACAATTTGTTCATCTGACCTGTCAACTCCGGCGGCTGCATTTTGTTCATCTAACATGTCAGCGACACAGCTCGCGACATCACTTATCATACGGTATTTAAGACGATATCGCAAGCCTTCTAAAACGCAACAAGTCTCCCGCGGCACGGGAGACTTGTCATATTTACATCTGTGATAAAATCTTTTATTTTTTATTCTGTTCTTTTTTCTGTTCCGCAAGATGATCCCAGACGATCTTGTATCCATCATTTCCGTAATTCAGGGAACGATTCACTCTGCTGATCGTAGCGGTTGAGGCCCCTGTCTTTTCCGATATATCAAGATATGTTTTCTTGTCCCGCAGCATTCCGGCAACCTCGTATCTTTGGGAAAGAGAATTGATTTCATTCATTGTGCAGACATCCAGAAAGAAATCGTAGCATTCCTGTCTGTTCTTCAGTGTCAGAATCGCATCAAATAGTCCGTCTACGGCCTCGTTATGAATTTTATTTGCCATTTTTATCTCCTTATTATCACAACGGAAGATTTTAATGCAGCACGGCATTCTGCTAAAGTTTAACGTGTGAAAGCAGTCTTATGAGAAAAAAGCCCATGTAATGACGGCCACTCATATACCTGACTATTTCATTCATGGGCAATACAATTATGTTCTATCATCCGGTCAATGCAGCTTTATCAGAACATGCTGTTTTCCAGACCTTCCGTATTATGCAAATTCATTACAGGATCTTGGAAAGGAATTCCTGAAGTCTCGGATCCTTCGGATGCTCAAAGAATTCATCTGGATTGTTTTCTTCCAAAATTCTGCCGTCATCTACAAACAGCACCCTGTTTGCAACTTCCTTTGCAAAGTTCATCTCATGGGTGACAACTGCCATTGTCATTCCCTCTTCAGCAAGTTCCTTCATAACCCGAAGTACTTCACCGACCATTTCCGGATCCAACGCCGAGGTAGGCTCATCAAAAAGCATCATCTTCGGATTCATCGCCAGAGAACGGACAATCGCAATACGCTGTTTCTGTCCGCCGGAAAGCTGGTTCGGATATGAATCAATCTTGTCCAGAAGTCCGACCCGATTCAGAAGCTTTTCTGCATGCTCATTGGCCTCGTCTTCTGTCTCCTTATTGATCATCATCGGAGCAAGCGTGATATTTTTGCGAACCGTCAGATGCGGAAACAGATTAAAGTGCTGGAATACCATTCCCATCTGAGAACGGACCTTATCAATGTCAACTCCCTCTTTATTGATCTGTTCGCCGTTGAACCACACCTCTCCCTGTGTCGGTTCTTCCAGGAGATTCATACATCGGAGCAACGTCGATTTTCCGGATCCTGACGGACCGATAATAACGACCTTTTCTCCCTTTTTGATGTCAAGATCAATTCCCTTTAATACTTCTACGGAACCGCTGGCATTATGAAATGTCTTATGAAGATCTCTTAAGGAGATCATATTATCTGAGGTCACTCTTCGCCAGCCTCCTTTCAATCACATGCAGCACCTGTGTCAGCGCAATGACAATGACAAGATAAATTCCCGCAACCATCAGAAGCGGAAGGAACGGATCATATGTCACTGAACGGATAATATCGCCGCCCTTCGTCAGATCCTGAATACCGACATAGCCTGCAACTGATGTTTCCTTCACAAGTGAAATAAATTCATTGAAAATAGCAGGGGCTACATTCTTAAATGCCTGAGGCAGAATGATGTGCGTCATGGTCTGCGTTGCGTTCAGTCCAAGGGACCTGCCCGCTTCCGTCTGACCACGGTCAATGGACTGAATACCGCTTCGGATAACTTCAGAAACGTAAGCACCGGAGTTAATACCAAAAGAAACGATGGCTACCGGAACCGGCGCACCGCTTGACCAGATTGCGAAATACATCAGCATCAACTGCACAACCATAGGCGTTCCGCGGATCACCGTAATATATACCGTCACAATTGCCTTCAGAATCCGGATCACCGGTCCCTTTTTCCGGCTGTTCGCATAGGAAACATTGACGATAGCGGAAAGGCCGCCCAAAATGATCCCCAAAAGCAATGCACCCGCCGTAATCAGCAGAGTGTTGCCCAGACCATTTATCAGATACTGATATCTTTTTTCTTTAATGAAATCCGTATAAAACCGCTCTGAAAAACTCATGGAACCATTTCCTCTCACCTTTCCTGTTATTGTACCACCTTCCGTAAAAGAACGGGGCTGGAATTAAAGTGAAGTATTTTTTTTACATCAAAACATCTGAAGCAGAGTTCTCCGCTTCAGATGCTACTTTACGTAAACTTGCAGCTTTTCAGTCTGCATGAATATATTTGCTGACGATCTTGTCCATCTCGCCACTCTTATTCATGTCGTCAATTACTTCATTGATTGTACCCTTCAGGTCAGATCCCTTCGGTACTGCAATCGCGTACTTTTCTTCAGTCAGGGCCTCATCAAGTTTCTGCAGCTTGGACGGATTCTTCTCTACATATTTGTCAGCCGGGAAGTTATCAATAACCACAGCGTCAATTCTGCCTGCGATCAGATCAGAAACAGCATCCATGCCCTTCGGATATCTCTTGACTTCCTTTACCTTGACATCAGAGCTTCCATCTTCATTTGTGCAGTAAATATCACCTGTTGTACCCTGCTGCACACCGACTGTCTTGCCATTCAGATCATCTCTGGACTTAATATCGCTGCCCTTTGTCACAATGATGGCCTGAGAAGCGTTATAATAAGATTCCGTAAAATCTACGTTTTTCTCACGATCCGGTGTATCTGTCATACCTGCTGCGCAGAAATCAGCCTTGCCCGATGTCAGTGCCGGAATGCAGGAATCAAACGCAATATCTGAAATCTCCAGCTTTACGCCGAGCTTATCGGCAATCTTCTGCGCAATATCCGCATCAATACCGATAACCTTGTCGTTATCTTTATATTCAAACGGCTCAAATTCAGCGTTGGTAACCATACGGATCTTACCGGCCTTCTTGATTGCCGCGACATCTTCTCCTGCTGCCGCAGACGCGCCGGATGCAGCTGTAGACGAAGCTTCTGCTACAGAGCTTGTTGCTCCTGCATTCGATGATGCTGTACTTGATGTCGATGAACTGCTTCCGCATGCTGCCAGTGAAAGCGCCATGGCACCAGCAAAAAACAGTGATGCGATTTTCTTCATTTTCATAATATTCCCCTTCTTTCCTCTTCCTCGATTTTGCTGCCGAACTTTACTTTCCAGCCATTTATCGTGCGGATATTTTAGCATTTCACCGTGCTGAAGTCAACCTTATTACGCTTGTGAATTCAACCGCACAATGATAAAATAAA
>CAYYEB010000200.1:0-3393 GCA_964470725.1 uncultured Lachnospiraceae bacterium
CATATGAAATCCGCCTGTCACAAGGAGCGGAATCACGACCGCCACAGCGCCATATGCCGCTGCGCCGATTCCCACCTTCCCGCAGCTCCACATCCAGAGCCATTCAAGGAGTCCAATGACACCTCCCACCCATGGAAAGAAGACCAGGTGATACTGCATGTCTTCCGATTTCCAGAAAAAGCGCGGCATCGGGATAATGGAATAGATCGAAAAGGCAACCGCTATGGATTTCGCCAATTTCTTCATTTTCATTGTTATGATCCCGTCTGTGCGGTCTCCATCTTCTGTTTTCACACCTTCCCGGATCCAGAAAACTTAAGTCAGGCTGAAATCCGTATCCAATGTAATCTGCAGGCGGTAGTCCGGATATTCCTTCTGGACTGCCGCTTTCACATCCTTATAAACCTGCGTGCGGTTCTCTGCATCAAAGCTGACAACAATATCGAATCGGATGGTCTTCTTATCCTCTTCCACATAGAAGCCGTGCATCTCGAGAACGTATGGATTCTGCTTCACAATAGAGGCAATCTTCTCCCGCATGGCGATCGCCTTGGGATCCTTCGTGTTGACAGAGTAGACACCGACAGCGGTCAGCACCACATTGTATTTCTGATACACCTCCAGTGTAATGCTGCGGATCATCTCATCCAGCTGGTCAGCAGAACAGGTATCCGGCACTTCAATATGAACCGAACCGTTCCAGGCATCCGGACCATAGTTGTTGAGGACCAGATCGTAAGCGCCCTGCACACCCGGAAACTCTGCAACCGTCTTCCGGATCTTCTGTGCAAGGGAGCTGTCCGCCCGCTCGCCGAGAAGCTCTGAAAGTGTATCCCGCAGCATTTCAATGCCGGATTTGATAATGACAGCTGCAATGATGGCACCCAGCCAGGCTTCAAGAGAAACTCCGGAAATAATATAAATTACCGCAGCAACGAGAGTAGAAGCGGAAATCACAGAATCCAGTCTCGCATCCTCGCCGGAATTCACGAGGGAATCAGAATTCACCTTTTTCCCGACCCCCTTGACGTACTGACCGAGAACGATCTTCACCACGACGGCAACAGCAACAATAATCAGGGGGACCGCGGTATAATCCGGCTTATCCGGATGAATGATCTTCTTCACTGATTCCGTAAATGAAGAGATTCCGGCATAGAGCACGATAACCGAGATGATCATCGCACTCATATATTCAATTCTTCCGTAGCCGAATGGGTGCTTTTTATCTGCTTCCTTACCCGCCAGCTTCGTTCCAACAATCGTAATCACAGAGCTTGCCGCATCGGAAATATTGTTGACCGCGTCGAGCACGATCGCAATAGAATTCGTCATCAGTCCAATCACGGCTTTAAATGCTGCCAAAAGAACATTGGCAATAATTCCGGTAATGCTGGTTTTTACAATCGTTCGGTCCCGCTGCTGTGCCTGCGCCAGAAGATTTCCCTCCGCTGACGCGGCCGAAGTATCCTGAATATTCTCTATTTTTTCTCTTGCATGAGACATAGTTCCTGGCTTTTTCCTCCCCAAATCATCCTGTATTGATACTTTCAGACAGCTGCAAAACTTACAGCCTGCATGACACATTTTCATGCAGGCTGTCTTCCACAGCTGTTACGCATCCATTATGAGGAAAAATTTGAGCAAAAGTCAATGCTAACTTAGGATATGGACGGTGTAAACGAATTGTTAGTTGGAAAATCAGGGAGAAACCCCATTGAGCACAATAGATATGGCGTTTAATGACTACATTCTATGTTGCCCTGATTTCTATGTCAAATATTATTAATCCTTTCCCTTATGGCCATGGTTTTGCGTACCGTATCACCGCCGATCGTTGCATGCATTGCCTCCGCATAGCTGAACGCTTCTTTCTGGGAACGTGTGAAGTGCGTCCTGGCTTTCGCCATTTCTATCATGCCGTCTGTTCCTGTCGCTTCTCTCTGTTTTTTCTGCTCCAGAAATTCTCTTTCCCTGCGGTACTGAACCAGGTCTATGATTTTCTTCCGCCCATTGTTTTTTACATAACAGCGCAGTTTGCACATATTGTCTGAACCTTCCCTGCTCCAGCCCATTGGGCGGGAACTCATCCGATCAGACAGCACATTACTTACATGTCCTTCCGCGCTGCACCCGAGAACATTCTTGTCATGGAAGGACCTCTGGATTGCGTCCCAGTTGTTTATCAGATAATTCCGGCATTGCTCTACAGCTTTGTCACTCCCGTCACAATGATTCTGGATGCGTGTAAGAAGTTTTTTTGTTGCCAGAAGCTTGTTTTTGTAGATGTATTTATAGAATCTTCCCTTCGTGATATCGCATTCATCTAGTGTAAATCTGGCTGCCTGGTTAATGTATTTCATAAGATGAAAACGGTCAGCTACAAATACGCTCCGGTCCACATAATCCGTCCCGGCTTTGATCCATGCACCGCCATCTCCACTGATGTACACCCGTTTGAGCGTTTTGGTATTGTAGTGGCATTCAATGTATTTCTGTACTTCTGTCCACAGCCTTGCGTTCCCCTCGGATCCCTCATACAGTCCGCCGTGATAATGCGGGGAGATCAGAATCTTCCGCCCTTTGCTTACATCTTCTTTACCTTCAAAAAGGTAAACAAGTTTCCCAATCCAGCCGTTCTTTCCCTGTGAATCCTTTTGCGCATGGATATGATCCTCATCCGCTTCGATGTAGAGATACTTGCACCATTTCTTTCCATTTTCAGGCATTTCCTTTTCTTCTGGAAGTTCCTGAAGAATGCTGTGCACCTTATGCATTACTGCTGTGCGCGAAACTTTCTGTCCGCCGATCGCCAGTGAATCCGCAGCATGCTGATAAGAATGGGCTTCTGCCTCGCTTAACACCTTCGCTTCAGCCTGCGCCGTAAAACGCTCGTGGTCCGGAAGATGAATAAGCTCATCCAGAATGTAACGATGCGTCCCGGTTTTCCGGTCAGTAAACAGGGTATGGGTAAACGTGACATCTCCCGCTGTAGAAATGAGAGTCCGCTTATCATGCCGCATAACAGAGAACTGCTTTTTCCTTGCACCGCTGTCGATAATCAGAGAATCCATCTGGCCGAGTGTCATCGCCATGTACTCGGCAGCTGTCCTGTGACTCAGATCCACAACCGTTTTTTCAAAGTCATGGAATCTGTCCGGGTGATCAAAAAATGTCCGTCCAGCGGAAACAAGATCTTTCACATATCCTTTTATCAGCGTTATAATATCCATGAGAGTATCCTTCTTTCTTGATTGTTGTTATTTCCCGATAACTATTATACTCAAGAAAAGGATACTCTCTTTTTAATTCTCAACTTACAAAATCTTTACACCAACAGGATTTGGCAGAAATATTACATGATCTGTGTGCTTATAAAGGAGTAGAGATCAT
>CAYYEB010000201.1:0-3387 GCA_964470725.1 uncultured Lachnospiraceae bacterium
CCTTATGACGTTCCTCAACGGGAAGTGTTACAAGTATTTTCATCATGATGTCATCTCTCTGATTTCGAATAAGTGCTTCTCATAATCCTGCACGTAATAGTGCATATTCTTTCTGCCTTTAATTCTTAATGATACCATATCTTCTCAGCTATTTCCTGATAAAACGCCACTCGCCTACCTGCTCTTCTGCAAATTCTTCAATATTACAGGGCAGTTTTCTGAAATTCTCGATGTTTCGGATAATTCCGTCCTTTTCTTCGGCAGAACCATCCTTACGGTCGTTCCCTTTCCGACCTCACTTGTCACTTCGATCTGCATATGCAGAAGGCGCGCTCCGTGTTTCACAATGGACAGTCCCAGTCCCGTACCGCCGATTTCTCTCGAATGACTCTTGTCTACCCGGTAGAACCGCTCGAAGATGCGGGGGATATCTTCCTTCGGAATGCCGATTCCGGAATCTTTCACCACAATCTCAACCTGACTTCCCAAGTCGTGAATCATGATTCTGACGTTTCCGTTTTCTCTGTTGTACTTAATGGCATTATCCATCACATTATAGAGGATTTCCGCCATGACTTTTTCCACACATTCCGCCGTGCAGTGACCCCCACCCAGATGCAGATGAACCTTCTGCCTGTTGGCGGTCGGTTCCAGATGTGTGATTGTAGAGCGTGCCATCTCATAGAGATCCGGCTCCGTCCACTCGTATGTAATGGTATCATCGTCAAGCTGACTGAGCTGAATGATATCATTAACCAGAGAGATCATTCTTGCCGCTTCGTTGTAAATTGTGTGGGAAAAGTCCTTCACCATGTCCTCGGGCACACCGCCGTTCATCATCAGTTCCGCAAAACCCGAGATGGAAGTAAGAGGCGTTTTCAATTCATGCGATACATTGGCCGTGTACTCTCTCCGATAATTCTCCTCTTTTTTCAGTTCATTCCGCTGCTGTTCCAGAATTTCCTTCTGCTGCTCATCGATCTTCTTCAGCAGCGGACGGATCTCCTCATAAGTGTCATTCTGTTCAGGGTGGTCCAGATCGATGTTATTGATTGGTTTCAGAATGCTGTCCGTTACCTGTCCGGACAGAAACAACGACACAAGAACCACACACATGAACATAATAATCGCGGGTTTTACGAGGCTCCGTAAAATCGCCCAGATGGAATTCTGCGACACCGACACTCTGAGCACATTCCCACCTGACAGCAGCTTCGCGTAATACAGCGTTTCCGTCAACATCGTGTCGGATCGTCGGACACTCTGGCCGCTTCCCGTCTTCCTGGCCTCTTCGATTTCTTCTCGTCCGTTGTGATTCGGCATGTTCCGATAGTCTGCCTCATTATCATAAAGTACCGTTCCGTCATCGGACACCAGTGTGATTCTGTGCGTACTTTCTATTCTGGAAAAATCATCCGGTTCATCTCCGATACCGGACAAAATATCGGCTTCTTCTCTTAACTCCTGAAAAGTCTGATTTTCCATCATCCGAAACAGCAGAACGGCCGTCATTACCATAGTAATCGCACATATAATGACGGAGACCAGAAAGGATGCTCTGAAAACCTTGCTTCTCATTTTTTCTTCCTCTTGCTCTTATGTTCTTTCTTCTTCGTACCATTTTTGCTCCCATGTTCTTTTTTCCCGGTCCGATCAGAGGTATCGGCGTCGATCTTGTATCCTATTCCCTTTACCGTCTGAATATATTTTCCGGCCACTTTACCCAGTTTTTCTCTGAGGTTTGAAATATGCATATCCAGCGTTCGGGACTCACCGTAGAATTCACCCCATATCTTAGAAAGAAGTTCCTCTCTCGGGACCACTCTGCCCTCCGCCTCCAGCAATTCCAGAAGAAGACGGTACTCCTTGTAGGATAAGGTGACGTCTTTTCCGTCCACCCGAATGATGTGCCTCGCCGCATCTACATACAGGATGCCTTCCTGATATTGCCTGGCAACCGTCTCGTTCATCCCCGCCCGTCTCAGAACCGCGCGCACCCTTGAGGTCATTTCCAGCACGCCGAAGGGCTTGGCGATATAATCATCCGCACCACGGTCCAGTCCCGTCGCTTTATCAATCTCGCTGCTCCTCGCCGTAAGCATAATAACCGGAAGCCGCCGGGTCACCGGATCATTTCGAATACCGTCCAGAATCGTCAGCCCATCCTCTCCGGGCAGCATGATATCCAGCATGACAAGTTCCGGAAGCGCCTCTTCCATCTGTCTGTGAAACTGTTCCGGCGTACCGAAGCCCATGACCTCGTATCCTTCCCGCTCCAACGCATAGCAAATCAGCTTCCTGATGTTGCCATCATCTTCCAAAACATAAATCATGGTTCCCCAGCTCCTTCTTATTTCCGTTTTTTCTTCCTAACAAGACAAGCATACCATAAAAAGCCCGTCACTGATGGGAAACCGTCTAATCCTTTAACCGAACCGCCCGGTGATATATTCCTTTGTCTTCGGATTTTTCGGATTTAGGAAGAGATCTTCGGTTCTGCCCATCTCAACCAGTTCCCCCAGCAGGAAAAAGGCCGTCTCGTCAGCTATTCTGTTGGCCTGCTGCATATTATGGGTCACCATGACGATCGTGTAGTTTTTCTTTAATTTCAGGCAAAGTTCCTCTATCTTTCCTGTGGAAATAGGATCCAGCGCGCTTGTCGATTCATCCATCAGAAGAATCTCCGGTTCCACCGCCAGAGAGCGTGCAATACACAGTCTCTGCTGCTGTCCGCCCGACAGACCGAGGGCATTTTTCTGAAGCCGGTCTTTCAATTCGTCCCAGATCGCGGCCTGACGCAGGCTTCTCTCCACAATCTCATCGAGTTTTTTCCTTGAGCGGATACCGTTGATCCGGGGACCGTAGGCCACATTATCATAAATGCTCTGCGGAAACGGATTCGGCTGCTGAAAAACCATACCAACTCTCTTTCTCAGTTCGATCGGATCCATTTCTTTATAGATATCCACCCCGTCCAGTGTCACGGACCCGTAGATCCGGACACCTTTTTCCAGATCATTCATCCGATTAAGTGTCTTCAGAAAGGTCGACTTTCCGCATCCTGAAGGACCGATCAGCGCCGTAATCTCATGCCTTCTTATGTCTATGGATATATGTTTCAGAGCCTGAAAATTTCCGTAATAGAGGTCAAGATTCCTGACGGATATCGTATTATTCCGGCCGTCTGTCTGTTCCGCACCTTGCTGCTTTGTCATATCTGTTCTCCCGTCTTCCCGTATATCTTAAGCATTCTGGCCTGTCTGTTTTGCATTGACCTTTCTCGTGATAATTCTCGCAATAAAACTGAAGGACAAAATCAGAATGACCAGAATAGCTGCCGAAAATCCGGCAATTTTGTCCGAATTCGGATTTAATGCACCCTCCGTC
>CAYYEB010000202.1:0-3370 GCA_964470725.1 uncultured Lachnospiraceae bacterium
CCAAACCGAAGATGATCAGCATGTTCGACATGGTTGAAATGAACGGATGCATCTTAAACTTCGCTGTAAAGAATCCTGCGATCGATGTGAAGCAGGTCGTCAGGATCACACACATCACAAGAGCAAAAATCATTCTGCCGGCATCCGGCATATTTGAAAAATCAAAAATATGTCCGAACACTGCACCGGTATTTGGTCCCTGATGCATGATGATTGTCGCCGTTACCATGCCCATACCTACCATACGACCGATGGAAAGGTCGGTACCGGTCAAAAGGATCAACCCGGCGACGCCTAATGCCAGGAACATTCTCGGAGATGCCTGCTGAAGAATGTTCAAAATATTTGTCAGTGTAAACAGCTGCGTATGCTTTACGGCCGGTGTGATAATACTCAAAGCCACGAAAATTGCAATGATGACAATGTACAGACCGTTTTTCAGGAAGAACTGTCTGCGGTTAAATGTGTACTTGTAGTTCTCCCAACTCTGCGCACGACTCTCACCAAAGGTGAACTTGGACATTCTCAGAAGGTCAATCAGATGATACTTATGTGTATATGCCTCATGCCGTCTGTCCTTAATCTGCTGAAGTGCAAGGTCATAGGAAACCTTGGCATCGAACAGTTTGTTCTTGTAAACGTATTTTTCGTCCTTGATTTCACCATGATCGGTAAGTGACGCCAACGTCTTCTCATGGTCTTTTTTCAGCTCCGCGACTTTTGCATTGTATGCCTTTAACGCCTCATCCTTCTGAAGCTCGCAGCTCTTTACAACGGCCTGATAATAATCTTTGTCATAGTGTGCATTCAGATATTCTTCCGCTTTGGATACCAGAGAGGCAACTTCTTCTTTATGCGTATTCTCAACACTCTTTGCCTTCTCCAGTGCAGCCTTATCTTCTGCAATCTTCTGTGCACGCTCTTCCTTGCTGTATGTCTTATCTTCCTTTAAAAGCTGGATGTGGTTTTTCAAGGCCACAACCCTTGTTGTTCCGTCTTTGCGGAGTTCATCAATTTTTGCCTGAATCTCTCCGATATGATCGTCGATCGGCTGACGCAGCTGCTGTTCCTCATCAGCTGTCAGAATCCCGTTTTTTGCCATGGCAGTTCTCCCTTACTCTTTACAGATATTTCGCACTCAGACGAAGAAGCTCTTCCTGATTTGTTTCTTTTGTATTGACAATTCCGGCCAGTCTGCCATGAGACATGACGCCGATCCGGTTTGTAATACCCAGGATCTCCGGCATTTCCGAAGAAACCACGATAATGGTTTTTCCCTGCTTCGCCATTTGAATAATGAGTTCGTAAATCTCGTACTTCGCGCCGACATCGATACCTCTGGTCGGCTCATCCATCATGAATACCTTCGGATCACGTTCCAGCCATTTTCCGAAAATAACCTTCTGCTGATTTCCTCCTGACAAAGATGCAATCGAATCTTCCGGTCCCATACACTTCGTGTTCATGATGCGGATTTCATTGTTTGTCG
Organism: uncultured Lachnospiraceae bacterium; assembly: GCA_964470725.1. Lineage (GTDB taxonomy): Bacteria > Bacillota > Clostridia > Lachnospirales > Lachnospiraceae > Chordicoccus. The sequence continues at coordinate 1,490 of CAYYEB010000202.1, forward strand.
CCTTTGTCATTTTCACATCGGAAAGCACGCCTCCCGATTTATAGTGGTTCAGGTTCGCTATCGTCGTGTTGAAAGTAAGATCACCTTTCAGGAAAAGACCATTTGCCTTTCGTTCCTCAGTGATCATGGCGAAACCGTGTTCCATGGCTTCCTTTGCACTGTTGAAGTTCATCAGCTTGCCGTCATAGTAAACCCGTCCGGCAGCTCTTGTGCGCACACCGAAGATCGTCTCCAGAAGTTCCGTTCTTCCTGCACCGACCAGACCGTAAAGTCCGAAGATCTCTCCTTCGCGGACATCGAAGGTGATATCCTGAAGATGCGGAGCGTATTTTGTAGAAAGGTGATGAACCTGAAGAACGACTTTCCCCGGATGATTGTCCACAGGCGGGAAGCGGTTATCGAGAGAACGACCGACCATTGCGGTGATCAGTTCATTCATGTTGGTGTCGCTGCAGGCCTTTGTCATAACCAGTTTGCCATCCCGCAGTACCGAAACCTCATCACAGATCTCAAAAATTTCATCCATCTTGTGGGAAATGTAGATCAGGGAAATTCCCTGGCTTTTGAGTTTGCGCATCATGTCAAACAGCTTATTTACTTCCGGGACCGTCAGAGATGAAGTCGGCTCATCCAGAACGATAATCTTGGAATGATAGGAAATTGCCTTTGCAATTTCGCACATCTGTCTTTGTGAAACAGACATCTGCCGCATCGGCTGTGTCAGGTTCACGGTCATTCCAAGGCCACGGAACAAATCCGCCGCTTCCTTCTTCATACGGCCTTCATCTACAATGCCTGCTGCATTGACCGGATATCTGCCCAGAAACAGGTTATCCACAACGCTTCGTTCCAGGCACTGGTTCAGTTCCTGGTGCACCATGGCGATACCATTTTCCAAAGCATCCTTCGGTCCGGAAAAGCTGACTTCCTTTCCGTCCAGAAAGATCTGTCCTTCATCTTTCTGGTATGTCCCGAACAGGCATTTCATCATAGTCGATTTTCCGGCTCCGTTTTCACCCATCAGTCCCATGATGGTTCCTTCTTTCACATCCATATTGATGTGATCAAGAACTCTGTTTCGACCGAAGGATTTGCACATGCCGCGAATCGACAGAATCACTTTGCCATCCTTATTATCTGCCATTATTTTCCCTCTTAAAAAAACAGGGGCGGCATTTTATCCGCCCCAGTCATCTTCCGTATTATTTGCTCAGAAGTGCCGTGTAACTTGCTGCGTTATCCGTCTTCACCATGTTGATTGCGAATGCATCATACTGGCTCGGGTTTCCAAGTCTGTTTGTGATGTTGGATTCCGTCTGGCCGTCACCGCCGATATAGTCAACTTTCAGGTTCAGCAGTTTGTCATATTTCTGAAGCAGAGGCTGATATGTTGAACTCAGGAAGTTATCGGATGCGTTGTAAATATCAAGCCATACCTTCTTTTCCGGAGACTTGGATGCATCCAGCTGATGGGAAACATCAGCATATGTCTTGGTGGAGTCTGTGAAATCCTTGTAGTTGTCAGCTGTTACGGCTGCATTCAATGCGTAATAGGATCTCTGATCTGCGTCATATCTGTAAACGTCCTTGGACAGAACGTTTCCTGCATCGTCCTTTGTTCCGATACCTGTATCAATGTCTACGCCGTCAAGAGAGTTACGGATCGTACGCAGTGTCAGGTAAGCCTGAACGTCAGCATGCTGGCTGATTGTTCCGCCGTAGCCTTCCGGAATTGCTGCAACAGCGTCGCTGTTGGCATCATATCCGAAGGTCGGAACCTTGTTGTCCTTAGCCCATGCGTTGAACATTGACATTCCCATACCGTCGTTATTGGAAACAACGACGTCGATCTGATCGCCGAAAGAAGAAGCCCATGTACCG
>CAYYEB010000203.1:0-3329 GCA_964470725.1 uncultured Lachnospiraceae bacterium
CGAACACGCATATAATCTCTAATAACCAGTGAATACATGTGCTTGATAACCCGACGGCCTAAATTATAGCCGGATGCCAACTTGAAGTCAATATAAAAGGCTTTATTTCGGAATCTGAATCGTGTATGATGAAACATAAGTGAGGTGAATGCATGAAATCGCTTTTAATCAAAAACGGCTATATGGTAGATCCGGCTTCCGGCTATGAGGGGAAGGCGGACATTTATGCAGAAGATGGAATGATTCGGAAGATCAGACATCTGAAGTCAGACAATAGCGAGGAGACTGAAGCCGATTTTCCGGAACATGCGGATGAGGTTATAAATGCAGAAGGACTTACCGTATTCCCGGGACTTGTGGATCTTCATGTACATTTAAGAGATCCCGGACAGACATACAAAGAGGATGTCGGTACGGCAGGAGAGGCAGCGGCACACGGTGGTGTGACATCAATGCTTGCGATGCCGAACACAAAACCTCCAATGGATTCCGTCAATCGGATCGCTTATGTGGTCAATAAGGCGAAGACACAGTCCCCGGTTCATATTTATCAGACCGGTTCACTGACAAAGGGAATGCAGGGAGAAGAACTCGTTGACTTTGACGCAATTACCGCATATGGGGTGAAGGCATTTTCAGAAGACGGAAAGTCTGTCATGAATGCCAATCTGATGCGTCAGGCACTCAGGCAGGCAAAAATTCACCATGTTCTTGTCTGCGAGCACAGCGAAGACATCACTATGGTCTGCGGCGGCGTGATGAATGATGATGAGAATGCAAAACGTCTTGGACTTCCGGGAATTTCCAATTCCGTGGAGGATGTGATTGTGGCACGGGATCTGGTACTGGCGAAGGAAACCGGAGCGAGACTTCACTTCTGTCACTGTTCCACGGCGGGATCCGTGAAAATGATCGCATTTGCAAAGGCAAACGGAGTTCGGGTGACAGCAGAAGTCTGCCCGCATCATTTTTCACTGACATCGGACGATATCGATGGAAATGATGCCAACTATAAGATGAATCCGCCTCTTCGAACACCCGCGGATGTAGAAGCTCTGAAGAAGGGACTTCAGGATGGTACGATTGACTGCATCAGCACGGATCATGCTCCGCACAGCATGGACGAAAAGTACAGAGGATTCCTTCGGGCGCCGTTCGGGATTGTGGGCCTTGAGACCAGTGCGGCTTTAACATATACGGAACTCGTAAAAACCGGAACGCTGACGCTGATGCAGATGGCAGAGAAGATGAGCTATAATCCGGCGAAGATTCTCAGAATTCCGGCTGGTTCCCTTGAAGTGGGAATGCCTGCGGATATCGCCATTTTTGATTTTCAGCATGAATATGCAATAGATCCTTCCAAGTTTCTGTCAAAGGGAAAGAATACTCCGTTTGGCGGAAAGAAGGTATATGGAAAAACGAAGTTCACGATTGTCGGAGGCAATGTAGTCTGGGAAGACAGATGACGGCCGGAAAGGAAGAGGCACAATGATTGATCGGCTGATAGAGAAAATACAGAAAACCGAGGCTCCGATTGTGGTCGGACTGGATCCGCAGCTGAAGTTTATTCCGGAAAATATCCGTTCCAAAGCCCTGCAGGAACATGGTGAGACGCTTGAAGCGGCGGCAGCGGCCATTCTGGAATTCAATAAGGGAATAGTGGATGCCGTATGTGATCTGGTTCCGGCGGTCAAGCCGCAGATTGCAATGTATGAACAGTTTGGTGTTCCGGGAGTTCAGGCATTTAAGGAGACTGTGGACTACTGCCACAAAAAGGGACTGATTGTCATCGGAGATGTGAAGCGCGGCGATATCGGATCTACTTCGGGTGCATATGCGACGGCACATCTTGGAAAAGTAAAGATCGGAAAGAAGCTGATTGCACCGTTTGACGAAGATTTTGCAACCGTGAATCCGTATCTCGGGTCGGATGGTGTGCAGCCGTTTATAAATGTCTGTCAGAAATACGATAAAGGTATCTTTGTGCTGGTCAAGACCTCCAATCCGTCGAGCGGAGAGTTCCAGGATCAGAAGATTGACGGAACGCCGCTTTACGAAAAGGTTGGACGGAAAGTCAGTGAATGGGGAGCCCTCTCTTACGGAGAGTACGGTTATTCTGAGGTTGGAGCTGTCGTCGGAGCGACCTATCCTGAAATGGGAAAGCAGCTTCGAAAGATCATGCCGAAGAACTATATCCTGGTTCCGGGATATGGTGCACAGGGAGGCCGAGGCAGGGATCTTGTGAATTTCTTCAACGAAGACGGTCTCGGTGCAATCGTTAATTCTTCAAGAGGTATCATTGCAGCATGGCAGAAAGAAGACTATATTTCCTTTGGAGCTGACGGTTATGCGGAGGCGGCAAGAGCTGCGGTTCTTGATATGAAGGAAGATATCAGAAAGGCGCTTGCTACACTGTAAGAAGTGACATGCAATGCCGGGCTGAAGGAGATGTTTGGCCGAAAGTGCGGCAGAGAAAGAAAAGCGGCCGGTAATGGTGAAATATCGCCTTAAGAACGCTGCGGGAGGAAATCACATATGAAGAAAAAGGAGACGGCAGTAGTTCTTTCACAGCAGGAAATATCCGAAAATATATATTCTCTGACCCTGAAAGTGTCCTTTGCGGATGCGGTCAGAGCGGGACAGTTTGTGTCCTTATTTTCTCACGACCGGAGCAGGCTTCTGCCCCGGCCGATTTCTGTATGTGAAGCAGATCCGGATACCGGAACGATCCGGCTGGTCTACCGTACGGCAGGAAAGGGAACAAAAGAATTCTCCAAGCTGAATGAGGGAAGCACCGTGGAACTCATCGGACCACTGGGGAATGGCTTCCCTGTGGAAGAGGCAGAAGGAAGAAAAGTGCTTTTAATCGGCGGAGGAATAGGGATTCCGCCGATGCTGGGATGCGCAAAGGCACTTCTGAATATGCACAATGGGAGCAGTCCCGTCTTCGCAGTGGGGTATCGTTCGGCGGATACATACCTTCTGGAAGATCTCAAAGGGATAGCACCGGTGATACTTTCTACGGATGACGGATCTCTTGGAACACATGGTACCGTCATTGATGCACTTCGGGAAAATGAAACAGAGGGGGATCTGATCTTTGCCTGTGGTCCAAAACCGATGCTGCGCAGTGTAAAGGCGTACGCCGAAGAGAAGAAAATGCCATGCTACGTGTCTATGGAAGAACGAATGGCCTGCGGAATCGGTGTCTGTCTCGGGTGCGTCTGTAAAACGACAGAAAAAGATGCGCATTCTCTCGTGAATAATGCGCGGATCTGTAAGGATGGACCTGTCTTTGATGCGGAATACGTGGATTTGTCCTGAATGAT
>CAYYEB010000204.1:0-3324 GCA_964470725.1 uncultured Lachnospiraceae bacterium
CCCATCGACTACTTCAAGGACTGGAAGGGCACCGTTGAGCGGATGGACAACAGCAAGGATCATACCATCAAATTCAAGTGGAAGCCTTTGGCGGCCGAGCTGAGTGCCGCAGGCTACAGCTATCGCGCAACGTGCGACCGCTATATCTCCGGCAATAAAACGCCCACCACTGATACCATCAGCGCCACCGCCAACGAATACAGCTTCACCATTCCTGCGGGCGCAGACCCCAAGGTCTATTCCTTTGATTTGCACCTGAATCTGAAAAAGGGCGACAAAAACATCGGCATCATCAGCAACGAGCATATCGTTAAGCTGGTGGTGAATCAGGCGCCAGTGGTTGAACCCGATCCCACCATCGAGGGCAATGTGTACTACACCAGCGGCATTGTGTTCGACCATCCCATCTCCATCGCTGCCAGCGTGTCCCCCGCAGAAGCCACCCCGGCGTACCAGTGGCAGCGCAGCACGGACGGCGGCAGCGACTGGACGAATATTGACGGCGCGACCAGTGGCAGCTACACCCCTGTGCCGGCTGACATGGGCGATGTCTACATCCGCGTGGTAGTCACGGCAGAGGGCTATCTCGGCGAGATCGTCGGCGCGCCGGTGAAGGTCAGCAAGGCCGCCAACAACAGATACCCCGAGGTTATTAAGCTTGAGGCCGTGCAGGATGGCGCAGGCACTTACACCGGCTTTGAAATCACGAACTTCGACTCCGACTGCGAGTATGTTTACAGCACGACCTCTACGCTGGATTGGAACGCATATCAGATCACTTCCGATACCGTAACCGGCCTGACGAGCGATACCACCTATTATGTTTTCGCCCGTTTCAAGGAGACCGCTACCCATACGGCTGGCTCTATTGTGAGCAGAAACAGCATCGGGCTGTTTGACAAGGTTCCTTTGGAGGGCGTGGTGCTGGAAGGCTACGACGGTCCCGGCACCAGCACGATCTACATCAAGCAGGGCGAGAGCGTAGAGCTGAAGGTCAGCGCAGTCCCCAGCAACGCCAATTCTTGGAGTAAGATCACCTTCGAGGATGAGGGCGCGACAACAAGCAACATCAAGATCGAAAGTGCTGAAATTGGCGCAAGTGGCGAGGATGCCGCAACGTTCCCCGAACATTCCATCAAGATTACCGGCGTTTCTAAGGGCAGCGCAAATCTGAAAGCCAGCTACCCCAGTGCCACATCAAGCGCCTACGGCACATGGAATGTGGTTGTATACGATGATTCCACTGTGGCCAATGCTTTGAGGCTTGAGGATGTTTACACATACGAGGATATTACCCTGAGCGTAAACGACGAGGCGGAGCTTCCGACCGAGCTTCCGAAGCTGCTGCCCGAGAACAGCGGCTATCATCTGGAATGGCGCATTCTCAAGAGAGGAACCTACGGCGCTACGTATGTGACGGAGAATGATAAAATTAAGCTGGAGGACGAGGACGGCAAGATCAAGCCGAAAGCGGCTCATGCCGCATCGGAGAAAGCCCAACTGGAGCTGGTTGCCGTCAAGGATGGCAGCACCGAATACAAAACGCTTCCTAAAACTTCCCTCTTTTATGTCACCGTGACCGAGGCTCCCACTGTTGAGCTTACCGGTGTTACCGTTGCCCCGACGAAGGTGAATCTGGACATTGACGGCAGCATTCAGCTCTCCGCCGTGAAGGAGCCTGTCAACGCGGCGGACAGCCTGACTTGGACGAGCGACAATGAGACCGTCGCAACAGTTGACGGCAACGGCAAGGTGACTGCTGTCGCAGCGGGCACGGCAACTATCAAGGTCGCCTGCGGCGGTAAGGAGGCCACCTGCACCGTGACGGTCGGCCATACCCACGATACCGACGGGCAGGATTGGGTATACATGGACCCCGGCACGCATATCAAGACCTGCACAGCAGGCGACGATTTCAAGGTGGAAGCTCACGACTTCTCCGCATGGACGAAGGTTGATGATACCAATCATAGCCGTACCTGCAACAAGTGCAAGAAGTCCGGCGAAACCGCAAACTACACCGAAACCGCCGAGCATACCTGGGTATGGGTAGTGGATCAGGAGGCGGCGCTGAATCAGCCCGGCAAGCAGCACGAGGAATGCACCGGCTGCCATGCTAAGCGCAGCGAGAACACCGAGATCCCCGCCCTGCAGGATTACGCCGTTGCTGTCACCGGCGGCACGGCAACCGTTGCCGCAGGCACCATCACCCGCGCCATGGAGGGCGTTGAGGTCACCGTTACGGCACAGGCTCCTGCCGGAAAGCACTTCGTCAAGTGGGTCGTTAAGGCAGGCGGCGTAACGCTGGCTAACGAGACCAGCGCCACCACCACCTTCATCATGCCTGCCACGGATGTCGCGATCGAGGCGAACTTTGAGAAGAACGCCTCCACCGGCGGCGGTGGCGGCGGCGGTGTCACCACCTATCCCATCACCGTGAAGAGCGCCAAGAACGGCGACGTGACCGTCAGTCCCAGGAACGCCTCCAAGGGTACCACCGTTACCCTGACGGTGGAGCCTGACAAGGGCTACACGCTGGAGACGATCACTGTCACCGACAAGAACGGCGACGAGATCGCACTGACCAACAAGGGCGACGGCAAGTACACCTTCAAGATGCCTGCAGGCAAGGTTTATGTGGAAGCCACCTTCATGGAGGATAACTCCATGCTGAACTTCTTCGTGGATGTCCCCTCTGACGCTTACTACTATGACGCAGTGCTGTGGGCTGCGAAGAACGGCATCACCGGCGGCGTGGATGATACCCACTTCGCCCCCAACGCCACCTGCACCCGCGCCCAGGTCGTCACGTTCCTGTGGCGCGCAGCCGGCAGCCCCGCTCCCAAGAGCAGCATGATACCCTTTACCGATGTCCCCGCCGGCAGCTATTATGAGCAGGCAGTTCTGTGGGCGGTCGAGAACGGCATCACCAAGGGCACCAGCGACACCATGTTCAGCCCCGACGCCACCTGCACCCGCGCGCAGATCGTCACCTTCCTGTGGCGTGCCAACGGCAGTCCCGCTGTCAGCGGCAATTCCGCCTTCACCGATGTGGCCTCTGACGCTTACTACGCGGCGGCAGTCACCTGGGCGGAGAAGAACGACGTCACCGGCGGTATCGGCGGCGGCCTGTTCGGCTCCAACAACAACTGCACGAGAGCCCAGATCGTCACCTTCATCTATCGCAGCGTGAAGTGATCCTCCGGGCATAACGCAAAAGCAAAGCACCGAAAGGCGCGGCGGCCACGCCGCCGCGCCTTTTCCCCCTTGAAAGGACGATTATGAGAGAAAGAAAAACGGGCGTGAAGAATGAACCCCTTCCCA
>CAYYEB010000205.1:0-3324 GCA_964470725.1 uncultured Lachnospiraceae bacterium
GCCAGATCCAGAAAATACTCGATCTCCTCCGGCGTAAAATCCTTCAGTGTCAGAAAACTTCTGCCTTTTAAATTCTTTGCAACCTCGCTCATACCCGAGCCTCCTTTTTGCCTTTACTGTAATATTCAAATTGTTCGCATTAGTTTTTAGTAACTTCTCTGCCTCTTCACCTCATACATCAATATCCCGGCCGCCATCGCGGCATTTAAGGATTCCACTTTTCCTTCCATCGGAATCTTCATCAGTACATCACAGGCATCCGCAGTCTGATCCGTGATGCCATTTCCCTCATTACCGATCACAAGGATTGTGCCTTTTTGAAAATCGCAGTCCGTATAACTGCGATCTCCCCGTAAATGCGCTGCATAGGAAATGACCTGATCGTCACTCCCGGATATCCCGGGATACCATTCCTTTAATGCCCTCAGAAGCGACGGCGCATCCTTCACATAAAAATGCGGTACACGGAAAATCGATCCCATTGTGGACCGAATCGTCTTCGGACCATAGAGGTCCACCGACCCTTCTGTGAGAAAGACGGCGGATACTCCTGCTGCCTCACCTGTTCTTAAAATTGTTCCGACATTTCCCGGGTCCTGAAGATTTTCGAGAAGAACAAAAAACGGATCTTTTCCAAAGGCCCCGATCTTATCCAGATCTTCCGGCCGGTTCAGGTCCAGCCGAAAATCGGAAGGCTCCCGGATAACTGTCAGAATTCCCTGCGGAGACTTCGTATCCGAAAGGGATGCGAATCGTCCCTTCTCCAGGCCATGGGTAACCGCACAATTTCCCGGTATCCGGGACATGATATCCGGATGTTCCTCTTCATACTCTTTTGTCACCAGAACCTGCACAATTCTGTCCTTCGGAGATTCCAGAAAGAGTTTTGTCCCTTCCGTGACAAAAAGGCCCTGCGAATCGCGGGCCTTTTTATTCTTCACTAATGATTTGATCTCTTTAATCGAAAGCAACTGTATCAGAGTACCTCATTTTCCAGTTTCTTTTTCTTTGCATCTTTGCTGTAATTTGCGGACAGAGATTTTGCAATCTCCCATTCATACTCATCCAGATGCTTCTGCATCTTCAGAGCCTCTTCGATATCGAAGTCCTCAAATTTACCCTTATTATAACCGACGACTCTCTTCGTCTTTCCTTCAATCAGAAGATCCACTGCCATGCAGCCGAAAATGGAAGCATAGACACGATCCTTCGCTGTCGGAGAACCGCCGCGCTGCATGTGTCCGAGAATTGTCGCACGTGTCTCGATGCCTGTTGCAGCCTCAATTCTTCTTGCCATAGATGCGGAATGACCGATGCCTTCCGCGTTGACAATGATATGGTGCTTCTTTCCTCTTCTTCTGGATTCGATGATATTGTCGATGATCTTCTGCTCATCATAATCATACTTTTCCGGAAGCAGAATATCCTCCGCGCCATTGGCGATACCGCACCACAGAGCCAGATAACCTGCATTTCTTCCCATAACTTCTACAATGGAAACACGTTCATGGGAAGTGGATGTATCTCTGACTTTATCAATGGCCTGCATTGCCGTATTTACAGCGGTATCAAAACCGATTGTATATTCCGTGCAGGCAATATCCAGATCAATTGTGCCCGGAAGACCGATGACATTGATTCCGTGATTTGCAAGCTTTTCCGCACCACGGTAAGAACCGTCACCGCCGATGACAACAAGACCTTCAATGCCGTATTTTTTCAGCGTATCGGCTGCTTTTTGCTGTCCTTCCGGAGTACGCATTTCCGCGCACCGTGCCGTATAGAGAACCGTACCGCCGCGTTCGATGGTATCGGACACATCCTGTGCCTTGAGTTCCTTCAGATCCTCTTCCATCAATCCGTCATATCCACGGTAAATGCCATAAACCTTCAGGCCTTTTGAAATACCCCGTCTGACAACCGCACGGACCGCTGCATTCATTCCCGGAGCATCTCCGCCGCTTGTAAGGACACCAATCGTCTTAACTGCTGATTTTTCTGCCATTTCTTATCCCTCCCATTGTCGGGCTTATGAGATTTATACACTATGTCATGTAACTGCATCACGCAGTTTTCTTCTGCATATTATTTCATTTTAGTTCATGCGTTTTCTATTTTCAACACTTTTTGGAATTGCCCGTACCGTAACATTATCTTTTCCGTACATTGCCCGAAATCCCGACAGCGTCTCCGGGGATATATGGACATTCTGCCCGGCCGGAAGTTTGCAGTACTGCTTCGTATCTCTTAAAAAAATGCACACCCTGTCATTTCCGTCCGACTCCCGGATCAGATCCTGAAGCTCCCTTTCATGACTTGCGTATTCCTTACGATTCCTGAAGGCAATCCACAGCTCCTGCGGCACACTGTCAAAGGTATAAGCTCTTTCCAGGATCAGCTTATATCCCCGGTCCTCATCCGCATCCACGCGGCCTTCCAGAAACACTTTATTTTCTTCTGTCAGAATATCCCTGTATTTTTCATAGCTCTTCGGAAATACGATTACTTCCACATTTCCGACCAGATCCTCCAGCGTAATAAAAGCCATGACCTGATTATTTTTCGTATACTTAACTTTCTTTTCCGCAATCATGCCTCCTATTGTCACCCTGGAATCTCCTTCTACCTTCGGTGTTCCGCCTTCATCATCGGACATAAAGTCAGCCGTCGTTGCCGTAATCCGACTTTTCCATAAAGACTGATATTCCTCCAGAGGATGCCCGGAAAGATAGACGCCCAGAACCTCTTTTTCAAATGCGAGCAGCTGTTCCCTCTGATATTCTCCGACTTCCGGAAGCGTCACCTCATAGGCTTCTTTTTCCTCCGGTTTCATAAAATCAAAGAGGGACATCTGACCCGTAATGGATTCCTTACTGTCAAAGGCCGCCTGCTCCATGATCTGCGGATAGATCTGCATCAGTTGTTTTCTCGTTCCGCCGAGACAGTCAAGCGCTCCGGCTTTGATCAGATTTTCGATGGCTCGCCTGTTCATATCCTTACCATAGGTGCGCTCGATAAAATCCCTGATATTTCTGTATTTTCCTCCCCGCTTTCGCTCCTCAACCAGAGAATCCACGACGCTGCGGCCGATGGATTTGATCGCATACATTCCGTAGCGGATATTTCCGTTTTCCGTTGTAAAGCGTCCCTCGCCATCATTGACCGACGGAGGAAGAATCTTTATTTTCTGCTCTCTGCAGTGAAGCAGATATTCCGAACATTTGACGGTATTGTCCAACACACTCGTCATGAGAGCCGCCATGTATTCCACATGGCGGCTCTCATGACGAGTGTGTTGGACAATACCGTCAAATGTTCGGAATA
>CAYYEB010000206.1:0-3286 GCA_964470725.1 uncultured Lachnospiraceae bacterium
CAGTCCATCCGTTGATGGTCAGCATCATGATAAGGACGCCGACCATGGTGGTGACGGAAGTAATCAGCTGAGTGATACTCTGGTTGATGCCCTGCTGCAGTGTATCGACATCGTTGGTGATTCTGGAAAGAACGTCGCCGTAGGGCCGGCTTTCGAAATATTTCAGCGGAATCTTATTGATTTTGACTGAAATATCTTTTCTGAGATTATAACCGACATCGTTGGAGATTCCTGTCATAACCAGCCCCTGAATCAAAGAGAAGCAGGCGCTGATGACGTAAAGAAGAAGACAGGTCAGCAGGATGTGTACGATCTTTGTAAAGTCGATGCCGCCTTTGCCCTGAATTTTTGCAACGATGCCATTGAAGAGCTCAGTTGTGGCCTTTCCGAGAATTTTGGGTCCGACAATGGTGAAAATTGTGCCCTGAATCAAAGAGAAGCAGGCGCTGATGACGTAAAGAAGAAGACAGGTCAGCAGGATGTGTACGATCTTTGTAAAGTCGATGCCGCCTTTGCCCTGAATTTTTGCAACGATGCCATTGAAGAGCTCAGTTGTGGCTTTTCCGAGAATTTTGGGTCCGACAATGGTGAAAATTGTGCCCATGACTGCGCAGATCAGCATAAGGAGCAGTCTCCACTTATAACGCAGCATGTACCTGATCAGATCGTGGAGGGCTTTTTTGAAATCCTTGGGTTTTTCAACCGCGTGACGACCTCTTCCGGGCCTTCCCGGTCTTCTTACGGTTTGTCTTGTCTGTACTTGTGTTTCAGGCATTTGCAAGTTCCTCCTCGGAGAGCTGCGATTTCGCGATCTGCTGATATACAGAACAGCTCTTCATCAGTTCTTTATGCGTTCCGTGACCGACGACCTGTCCGTTTTCCAGAACAATGATCTGATCGGCATTCATGATCGTACCGACTCTCTGGGCCACCAGAAGAGTGGTGACATCACCGGTTTCTTTCTTTAGGGCCGCCCGGAGCTGCGCATCTGTCTTGAAGTCCAGTGCGCTGAAACTGTCATCGAAAACATATACTTCGGGCTGCCGGGTTACGGCCCTGGCAATCGCCAGACGCTGTTTCTGGCCACCGGAAACATTGGAACCGCCTTGCGCAATCGGGGCATTTATTCCATCCTTCTTCTTCGATACAAATTCCGTTGCCTGGGAAATGTCGAGAGCCTTCTCGAGTTCTTCATCCGTGGCGTTCTCTTTTCCGAAACGCAGATTGGATGCGATCGTTCCGGTAAAGAGCAGGGATTTCTGCGGGACAAAACCGATCCGGCTGCGAAGCTCCTTAAGATCAAAGCGGCGGATATCTTCTCCGTCAAGGAGAATTTCACCACTTGTGACATCAAAATAGCGGGGAAGCAGATTGACGAGGGTTGACTTGCCGCTGCCGGTACTTCCGATAAATGCGATGGTTTCACCCTTCCTCACATGGAAGCTGATATGTTGAAGAGAAGGTTCTTCGGATCCGGGATAGCTGAAACTTACATCTCTGAACTCGAGATCACCCTTCTCGTCTGTTTGCGGAAGTTCAGGGTGTTCCGGATTTTTGACATCCGGATCTGTATCAAGAATCTCATTGACACGTGATGCGGATACGGAGGCACGCGGCATGAAGACAGCAACGGCGGAAATCATCAGAAATGCCATAATGATCTGCATTGCATATTGAATAAAAGCCATCATGTCCCCCACTTGAAGCTTTCCCTGATCAATGCCGTGAGCGCCGAAGTAGACAATGGAAACGGAGACGACATTCATAATGACCATCATCAGGGGCATCATCATCGACATGACACGATTTACAAAAAGGTTTGTTTTTGTCAGATCCTTATTTGCATCGTCAAAGCGCCTCTCTTCGTGTTTTTCCGTGGAAAATGCGCGGATTACCGGAATTCCTGTCAGGATTTCACGGGAAATAAGGTTCACACGGTCAATCAATGCCTGAAGCTTTTTGAATTTCGGACTGACAATGGCAAACAGGGTGATCATGACGATAAAAAGGACAATGACTGCCAAAACCAGAAGCCAGCTCAGATACCGTCCGGTGTTCAATACCTTGATGACTCCTCCGATGGCGAGCATCGGTGCATACAATACGATACGGAAGATAAGGATCATGACGACCTGGATTTGCTGGATATCGTTTGTGCTTCGGGTGATCAGTGACGAGGTGGAGAATTGATTCATTTCATTACTTGAGAAAGTAAGAACCTTGGCGTAGATGTCATGCCGCAGATTTTTGGAAAATTTTGCGGAAACACGGCTGGCCGTAAAGGTGACCAGAATCGCACAGATCATGGAAAGCAGCGCAAGAAGCAGCATGTGCACACCACTTGAAACAATGTAATGCGTCTGATGTGCGTCCATATCGATACCTTGTGCCTTGTATTCAGCCTGTACATACAGTACGGCGGCCTGCGTAAGGACAGAATCCGGATATTGTTTGAGCATTGTGTCTGCCTGTTTGAGAATGGCGGGAATCTGCGCATCGGGAATTTTGGAAAAATCCATTTTCTGCTGCGCCATATAGGAGACGATCATTTCCGCCTTTGACATGGTATCGTTTAATTGACTTCGCGTATCCTTATCGATCTTTTTCAGATCATACAGGCTGCCGTCTTCTTTATAGCTGCTTTTTACCAGCTTTTGATCATCTTTTTTCATCAGACGAAGCAGCTGATCCAGCGATGATTTCCGGATCGTCTCCGGGACGGCATCTTCCACACCCTTCTGCTCGATTCCGGTATCGACGATTTTCGACGTATATTCCGGAAGTGCCAGATCACTTGTGACCTGGACCAGCAGGAGGCCGATGATGAGAAGGATCCACAACCAGTCCCTCTTCAGTCTTCGGAATAATTTCAGCATAAAAAGTTCTCCTTTTTCTCTGACCTTTCGTGATATTGCATTTATTTAAAAACAGATGTATTTTAATACATGTCTGCATTTTAATATACAATTGTTTATTATATTGACATTGCTATGAATAACAACAGACAAATCAAAAGAAAATGGTGTTTAAGAAACAAAACTAATAATATTGACCGTTAAAAAATCGCCTTGGGGAAATGCGATAAGAGGAAACTGAAAATGAATAAAATGACGGAAACGAAGAAGGATGAGAAAATCAAAGAAAGAAAAACAGACCGTCGGGTCATTCGGACAAAAAAGGCAATTTATGAGGCACTGACGGAATTGATGACAAAGAAGCCTCTGGAACAGATTACAGTGACGGATATCGCAAGAAAGGCCGATATCAACAGAAAAACTTTCTATAC
>CAYYEB010000207.1:0-3284 GCA_964470725.1 uncultured Lachnospiraceae bacterium
CGCTGGATACTCCCAATTAAGAGGTTGCTATATTACGAAAGATCCGTCTTCAGCGTCCTTGTCGCATTGAGTACGCAGATAATCAGCACACCCGTATCTCCAAAGACCGCAAGCCACATCGGGCACAGGCCAAAGACCGCAAGGAGGAGGATAGCGATCTTGATGACCAGTGCGATAACAATGTTCTGTGTTGCCACACTCAGTGTGTGGCGCGCAATCTTAATGGCTCTTGCAATCTTGGACGGCTTGTCATCCATGAGAACGACATCGGCCGCTTCAATGGCCGCGTCGGATCCCATCGCGCCCATCGCGATACCCACATCGGCTCTTGCCAGAACCGGAGCATCATTGATGCCGTCGCCGACGAAGGCAAGTGTGGCGTCTTTCTTCTGCTTTCTCGTATCTTTCAGCAGACGTTCCACGTTGGAAACCTTGTCGGCCGGAAGCAGTTCCGCATGGTATTCATCCACACCGAGCTCGGATGCCACATGAGAAGCAACCTTTTCGCGGTCGCCGGTCAGCATGACTGTCTTCCGTACGCCAATGCTCTTAAGATCGGAAATGGCGCTCTTCGCGTCGGGCTTTACCACGTCTGAAATATGGATATGTCCGGCATAAACACCGTCCACGGCCACATGGATGATCGTACCGAAGTCTTTGCAGTCCTTCCATTTTGCGCCGACGGCATCCATCATTTTCGTATTTCCGACGCAGACAGTCTTGCCGTTGACAGTCGCGCGGACGCCCTGTCCCGCAATTTCCTCCACATTTTCCACGGTACAGCCGTCATTTTCATTACCGAATGCCTCACGAAGAGAAACTGCGATCGGATGCGTCGAATATCTCTCGACATGAGCCGCCAGATGCAGGAGCTCTTCCTTGGAAATGCACTCCGGATGCAGATTCGTCACCTGGAAGACGCCCTTGGTAAGCGTACCAGTCTTATCAAATACAACCGTATCGGTCTTGGAAAGCTGATCCATGAAACCTGATCCCTTCACAAGAACACCGATCTTGGAAGCGGCTCCGATGCCTCCGAAGAACGCGAGGGGAACGGATACCACAAGCGCGCACGGGCAGGACACAATGAGGAATGTCAGTGCACGAAGCAGCCAGGTCGCGAAGTTTCCGACAAAGTCGCCTGTGATAAGCGGCGGAAGAAATGCCACCACAACGGCCGCCAAGACCACAATCGGTGTATAGACCTTCGCGAAACGGGAAATGAATTTCTCGCTTTTTGACTTGGCGGAACTGGAATGCTGCACCAGATCCAGGATTTTTGCCGCAGTGGATTCGCCGAATTCTTTCTCCACCTTCACACGAAGCAGACCGTTCTCATTGACGCATCCGGAAAGGATGGTATCTCCGGCCTTGACGTCACGCGGTACGCTTTCCCCGGTCAGCGCCACCGTGTTGAGACTTGACGTTCCTTCGATAACGGTACCGTCCATCGGAACCTTTTCACCGGGCTTCACCACAACGATCTCACCCACCTTGACATCTTCAGGGCTTACGACCTGCACATTTCCGCCACGTTCTACATTGGCCGTATCAGGACGGATGTCAAGAAGCTGGGAAATGGCCCGGTTGCTGTTGCCCTCCGCAAGACCTTCAAAAAGCTCACCGACCTGGAAGAACAGCATAACAAAGACCGCTTCCGGAAACTGCGGTTTTCCGC
The DNA here is from genome assembly GCA_964470725.1 of uncultured Lachnospiraceae bacterium. Taxonomy (GTDB): domain Bacteria; phylum Bacillota; class Clostridia; order Lachnospirales; family Lachnospiraceae; genus Chordicoccus. The sequence goes on from CAYYEB010000207.1 coordinate 1,679, forward strand.
CCGGCACAAATCCGATCACCAGAGCACCGATGGTTGCCACGCACATCAGAAAGTCTTCATTAAATACGTCTCCCTTTGTAATGCTCTCTCCGGCCTCTTTCAGAACATCAAAGCCCGCCGCAAGGTATGGAATAATGTAAATGAGGAGTCTCTGCCACATCGCAAGACCGTGCACGTTTCTGTCGATCAGATAGGCAATGAGAAGAAGCACGGCGGAAACAATGATCTGTATCAGTTTCTGCTTCGGCTCCATTTCGTCTTCGTCATCATCGTCATCATCCTCATCAGCCTCAGCTTTTTCCGCTGTTGCGCAATGGGGGCAGGATAAATCTTCATCTTTTAAGACTTCCGACCTTTTCTCTGCCGCGGCCTCATCTGTCTGACCTTTCAAAAGTGCAGGATCCTCTGCATCCTTAGCTCTCATAGTCATCCTCCCTTTTCATGAACACATGAGCAACTGTTCATCTGTTGGCTATAAAGTAACCCCTATTGAACCGGATGTCAATAGGATATCTGAGATTTCACAGCTCCTTCTTCTTCAAAGAATGAAAACTCCATCGGATGCAGATGTGATGCTCTGCCAATCACAGCAAAAAGCTCCGGCCTTTCAGCCGGAGCCAAGTGCATATAAGGAAGGAGAAGTTCTGTGTATAAGTCTTTCACTAAGCGGGAATTACGATGAGTGAAAATGCAGCTGTGTGTAAGGCTTATACAACTGATACATGAAAAGAAACTGTGTTTCGATCTATATTGCACAGGAACTTTTTCGTTTGTTCTTTCTGTTTCGTTCCTGATGATTGTATAATAGGGGCGGCATGTGAAATAGAAGTGCCGATTCTGTGAAAAAATTGTGACAGGACATTATATTCATATGGGCATGACAGCCTGTGAACAGACAAAGACAGGACAAATAAATATGGACTTTTATGCAGATATTAATGGTATTCCCGTAAATGCGCAATATTCGGAACAGAGCATAGAGGAAATCTTTCTTCCCCTTTTAAGGCATCTGACAAAGCTTCAAAAGGAAAGGGGAGGCAGAATTTTGACGATGCTGGCGGCGCCTCCCGCGGCCGGCAAGACTACCCTCGTAAAGTTTCTGGAAGCACTGTCCAAGGAGACCCCTGGGATCAGTCCGATCACTACGATCGGTATGGACGGCTTTCATCACTATCAGGATTATCTAACCTCACATACCGCCGTGCGTGACGGAAAGAAGATTTCTCTGGTGAAGATCAAGGGCGCACCGGTCACTTTCGATCTCGATCTTCTTACCCAGCGTATTCAGAAAGTTGCAAACGGGGAAGACTGCGGCTGGCCCGAGTATGACCGAATGACCCACAACCCAAGGGAGGATGCTATCCAGATCACCGGAAATAACATCCTTCTGGAGGGAAATTATCTCCTCCTCGACGAACCGGGCTGGAAGGATCTCAGTAAATACGCCGATTATACCATCAGGATTGTCGCTGATCCCCAAATGCTCCATCAGCGCCTTGTGGAACGGAAAGTAAAAACCGGCGTCTCACGCAAAAAAGCCGAAGAATTCGTGGACTACAGCGACATGGCCAATGTCCGGCTCTGTCTTTCGCATTCCCTGCCGGCC
>CAYYEB010000208.1:0-3248 GCA_964470725.1 uncultured Lachnospiraceae bacterium
TCCTGCATTTACACGCGCAGCCTTTAATGTTATTTTGGGCATTCCCATAATAGTCCCCCTTCAGGTTTTATGTCCTGATTAAAATTTATGCCATAGGTCCTTAACTGGCCGCCGGATTCCCGGCAGCCTCTGTTCAGACATAGTAATCGTAAATCATTTGTTTTGGTTTTTCAAGCTAAATACACTGACAGAAGTTAAAAAATACTGTGTAAGTCTGTTGTCTGAGGAAGGCCTATACAGCATTTTTATATAGTTTACAAAAAGAGCTCCAAAATGGAGCTCTTTTTCGAATCTTACTTATCAATAGAATAATTCGGACTTTCCTTTGTGATATGAATGTCATGCGGATGAGATTCCTTCAGACCTGCAGAAGAAATCTTTACAAACTGAGCCTTTTCCTGCAGCGTCGGGATATCCTTGGCTCCGCAGTAACCCATTCCGGAACGGATTCCTCCGACCATCTGGAAAATCGTGTCCTCCACAGATCCCTTATACGCCACACGGCCTTCCACACCTTCCGGAACCAGTTTCTTTGCGCCCTGCTGGAAATAACGATCCGCACTTCCGGCCTGCATTGCAGCAATAGAACCCATGCCGCGATACACTTTGTATTTTCTTCCCTGGTAGAGCTCAAATTCTCCCGGTGCCTCATCGCATCCCGCGAAGAGGGAACCCATCATGCAGACATTTCCGCCGGCTGCAAGGGCCTTTGTCATATCACCGGAATACTGGATTCCGCCGTCTGCAATAATCGGAATGCCATACTCCTTTGCAACAGAATAGGCCTCCATAACTGCCGTAATCTGCGGTACGCCAATACCTGCCACAACTCTTGTGGTACAAATGGATCCGGGTCCGATTCCTACCTTGACTGCATCTGCGCCGCTTTCAATCAGGTCCTTTGTTCCCTGTGCCGTTGCCACATTGCCCACAATTACGTCAAGATCCGGGAATGCAGACTTCACTTCCTTTGTTGCAGTCAGAACATTCTTGGACTGACCATGTGCGGAATCCATGACAACACAGTCCACATGCGCATCCACAAGTGCCTGTACGCGTTCCAGGACATTGGACGTAATGCCGACTGCAGCCCCGCATAAGAGTCTTCCCTGCCCATCCTTTGCGGAATTCGGATATTTGATCTGCTTTTCGATATCCTTGATTGTGATAAGTCCCTTCAGGTTTCCGTCCTTATCTACAATCGGAAGCTTTTCCTTTCTGGCCTTGGCAAGAATTCTCTTGGCTTCATCCAGAGTAACGCCCTCCTGCGCAGTGATCAGACCCTCTGAAGTCATTTTGGTGCGGATCGGAAGTGTCATGTCTGTTTCAAACTTCAGATCTCTGTTTGTAATGATTCCGACCAGCTTCTTCCCTTCTGTAATCGGAACGCCGGAGATACGATACTTATGCATCAGGTTCTCTGCATCGCCGAGGGTATGATCCGGAGAAAGATAGAACGGATCCGTGATGACACCGTTTTCACTTCTCTTTACCATGTCAACCTCATTGGCCTGCTGTTCAATGGACATATTCTTATGAATGATACCGATACCGCCCTGCCGGGCCATCGCAATTGCCATATTATGCTCAGTCACGGTATCCATTCCCGCACTCATCATCGGAATATTCAGATGAATTTTTTTTGTCAGCCATGTACTGAGATCAACCATGTTCGGAGTAACCTCCGAATACTGCGGAACAAGAAGCACATCATCGAAAGTAATGCCATCGCCAAGGATTGTTGCCATGTTTTCCTCCTTCAAGTAAATTGAACTGTTGAATTACTCTGTGAAGACCTTTCTCGGCATCCGGTGTTTCAGATCGTCGAGCATAGTCTGGTCCAGCTGCAGCATGATCTTTTTCGGTTCAGGGCCTCCCATTACAGCAACATAAGGCCGGTCATCCGGATCTTTTGCACTGTAGTCACACACACTGTACGTATTTCCGTAATCATTCAAATGGACCGACCCTTCCGGTGCAATGCATTCAGCCTTTGCCAGATCCACATCTGTAAGCTCTTTTCTGCTCTTTTTTGAAAAGACTGCCGCAATATGGATATCCCCATTTACATAGGAATATTCATATTCCACATTCAGTCTCGGCATAATAAAATAATCGCAGGCCAGAAATACAAGAAAAATAAGGAAAAACAGCGGGTGAATAAAAAGTCCTGCCAAAGCGGCAAGAATTGTAAATAAAATGAGAGCTCCCCGGATGAGTCCATCCGTGAACTGCGGTTTTCTTGCCACCACTAACTCTGTAAAAAAATCATTCATGTCAGCTCTCCAGATTATTATTGTCGATCATAGCACACTTTATATTCGATAGTAAACCCTTAATAAAAAAGAAAGGGGCTGTTCCGAAAACAACCCCTTATCACACTCGACTGCCGATTCATCCGGCAGTCAGTTGTGTCTCTTCTATAAATTAGTATCCCATTCCTGCGTCAGGGTTTGCTGCCGGAGCTGCCGGTTCCTTCTCCTTGATAATGGAAACAGCAGATTCCGTTGTAAGGAGAGTACCTGCCACAGAGTTCGCATTCTGCAAAGCGGATCTTGAAACCTTCACAGGATCGATAATTCCATCGTCCATAAGATTTACATATTCGCCTGTCAGAGCGTTATAACCTTCGCCGTCCTTTGCGTCGCGAACATTATTGACGATGACTGCGCCTTCCTCACCTGCATTCACTGCAATTCTGTAAAGCGGTGCTTCCAGAGCTCTCTTAATGATCTCAGCGCCTGTCTTCTCATCACCTGACAGAGAATCAATTACCTTGTCAAGTTTCTGAGCTGCATGTACATAAGAAGAACCGCCGCCTGCGATGATGCCTTCCTCTACTGCAGCACGAGTTGCATTCAGGGCATCTTCCATACGGAACTTCTTGTCCTTCATCTCAGTTTCGGTCGGAGCGCCTACACGGATCACTGCTACGCCACCTGCGAGCTTTGCAAGTCTTTCCTGAAGCTTCTCCTTATCGAAATCAGAAGTTGTCTCTGCAATCTGAGCCTTGATCTGAGCTACACGGCCGGAAATAGCATCCTTGTCGCCTTCACCATCGACAATTGTTGTATTTTCCTTTGTAACCTTTACGGACTTAGCACGGCCAAGCTGATCAATTGTAACATCCTTCAGATCAATTCCAAGTTCATCGGAAACAACTGTGCCGCCTGTCAGAATAGCGATGTCGTCCAGCATATCCTTTCTTCTGTCGCCATAGCCCGGAGCCTTAACTGCAACAACATTGA
>CAYYEB010000209.1:0-3246 GCA_964470725.1 uncultured Lachnospiraceae bacterium
TGCCCTTTTCCTTGCAGATTGCAACGAGTTCCTTTGTCTTTGCAACGTTCTCGTCAATCGGAAGAGAAGAGCCGTCAAACATAATGGAAGAGAATCCTACATCGATGCATTCCTTAGCTGCTTCATATGTGCCATGATCAAGATGAAGAGCTACCGGAACAGTGATATTCTGGGATTCAATCAGATCCTTTACGATATCTGTAACAGTCTTGAATCCGCCCATATACTTGCCGGCGCCACAGGAGACCTGAACAATAACCGGAGCGTTGGATTCCTGAGCGCCCTTCAGGATAGCCTTTGTCCACTCAAGGTTATTAATGTTAAAAGCACCAATTGCATAATGACCTGCAACTGCTGCATGCATCATTTCTGTTGCTGAAACTAATGCCATGTTTCAATTCCTCCTTTTATTCGATGCCTTAAGTTTATAACGAAATGCCCAAACCGTCAATGAATTTGTCACAATGTATGGCAATTTTTACCGTAATTCCGGTATTGATATCACTCGAATTATGGCCTGTATAATGTAGAGAATCTAAGAGCGGTTTTATCTGGAGAGCCTGTCATACCTGTCAAAGAACGGCATCACACGTCCGAGAATAATATCACTGCCGCCCTTCTTCTCCGCTTCCACATTCATCGGAAGAACAGGATCGTGAAGAGACTTGCGGACAAGCATCCAGCCTTTGACCTCCTCATCATCGAAGGAGACGCGAATTCCTTCATAGTTGGGTTTCACAATGTGGAATTTCGGATCCTCCTCCGCGAATTTTTCAAAATCTTCCAGCACCTTTGTCCCATAAGAAGCGAAGTCATCTCCGGCAATCTTAAAGCGGACCTCAATGGATTCCGCCGGCGCTTTCAGGTCGGCAATGAGAGATTCAATATTCTGTCCGGCTCTTCTCATCTTTGCCATCTTGCAGATAATCTTTACCGCAATGTAGGCGCCGTCATCCGAAAAATAATTTTCCTTAAAGGCTCCATGCCCGCTGGTTTCGATTGCCAGCTGGCAGTCCTCTCCTGCCTTGTTCAGTTCAATACCCTTATCAATGACGTTCTTATATCCTCTCTTATAGCGATAATGTTTCATTCCGAGCTTATGTTCAAGAAAATCGTGAAGCTCATCCGAAGTAACCGAATCCGTCACCACAGTTGAGCCCGGATGTTTTTCGGAAATAATAGACGCCAAAAGGGCAATCAGGACATTTCTGTTGACCTCTGTGCCATCCGCAAATACAACGGCTCCGCGGTCTCCGTCACAATCAAAGATCACACCCAGGTCCGCATGATTTTCCACGGTCGCCTTTCTTGCCGCGTTCATTGCATCCGGATTTTCCGGATTCGGGATATGATTCGGGAATGTACCATCCGGATTCAGAAATACGGAACCTGTAATATCGGCTCCGAGAGGCTCGAGTATTTTCGTTGCGAAAAATCCTGCCGCACCGTTTCCGGCATCTTCCACAATGTGCAATCCGGTAAGCGGATGCTCATAATCGTCCGGACTGTCAACCTCTTCCTTGATAATCTTTTTCATCTGATCTGAGTAGGTTTTCACCATGTCGAATTCCTGTGCCTGATTTGCTCCGACCGGGAGATTCTCGGCACTCACAATCTTATCTTCATCCGCTTTTCCGTATTTATCTGCAAGTTCTGCCGCCTTCGCCAGCACTTCAGTCAATTCATCATGTTCAAGACCACCGTCCTTTGTAAAGAACTTGAGTCCGTTCCGATTAAATGGCAGATGGCTTGCCGTAATCATAACTGCGCCGTCAAAATCACTCTCCGGAAGAACCGTTGACTGAAACATAGCCGGAGTGGAAATGAGATTGCAGTTAAAGGCTCTGGCATCTGCAAGTCCCTTCAGGCATCCTTCCGTCATACTGTCCGCGGTCACCCGGCTGTCATGCCCCACACCGATCCTGAGATCTGCTGCCTTTTTGCCGGTTCTCTTCTCAAGAAATGGCACAAAAGCCTTTGTGATAAACTGTGCAAGATCAGGTGTCAGAGTTTTTTTCTCCTCCTTTGTCGCTATCGCAGCCCCACGTACATCATTTCCGTTCTGGAGCTTAAAGAAAATGTTTTTAAATTCTTCAGACATTTGATCGTCTCCCTTGGATTTATAGTGAAATATTTTTTATTTACCAGCTTCTTTCAGTATACAATAACCAAAATCGAAATGAAAGTGTACATTGTACCGCAGTTATTTTTTCACACCATAAAAAAGGACGATAAAATCGTCTTTTGACAATTTCATCGTCCCTATCATTACTTCCATCAGAAAAACCGATCAGTGCTTGATCTGCTTAGCAACTTCTTCTGCAAAGTTTTCCTGCTTCTTTTCAATTCCTTCGCCGGTCTCAAAACGTACGAACTGCTTAATTGTGATCTTGGCGTTGTTTTCCTTGGCAACCTGATCCACATACTTCTGAACCTTCTGCTTGCCGTCTTCCGCCTTGACATAAACCTGATCCATCAGGCAGATCTCGGAAAGTTCCTTATTCAGACGTCCCTGAACCATGCCGTTGAGAATCTTGTCATTTGCATCCGGCTTCTCATTCTTTGCAGCAGTCAGAAGAATTGCCTTCTCACTTTCAATGAATTCCGGATCCACTTCAGATCTGTTGCAGTACTTCGGATTCAGAGCTGCAGCCTGAAGTGCAACATTGTGAGCCATCTCACGAATTGCATCATTGTCAACATCCGTCTCGACATCAACCAGAACAACGATCTTTCCGCCTGCATGTGTATAAGCAGTAATAAAACCGTTCGGTTCCGTGATCTTCTTAAAACGGCGAATCTTCAGATTCTCACTGATGACAGCGATTTCTTCTACCAGTGCATCATTCACGGTCTTGGACGGATCTGCTTTCCACGGCTCAGCCATGAATGCATCCATGTCCTTTGCGTCTGAAGCAAGAGCCTGCTCTGCTACTTGATGAACATATCCCTGGAACTTTTCATTCTGAGCTACGAAGTCAGTCTCAGAGTTAACTTCCACAACGGCAGCTGTCTTTCCGTCTTCGGAAACAATAGCTTCCGTCAGACCTTCGGCAGCAATACGGTCTGCCTTCTTGGCAGCCTTCATCTGTCCGTTTTCACGAAGATAATCAATAGCCTTGTCCAGATCGCCATCTGTCGCAACAAGTGCCTTCTTGCACTCCATCATGCCGGAGCCGCTCATCTCACGGAGTTTCTTTACCAGTGCAGCTGTAACAGCCATAATTAGTCCTCCTTTGCAGCTTC
>CAYYEB010000210.1:0-3224 GCA_964470725.1 uncultured Lachnospiraceae bacterium
TCCGCAATCTGCTTCTTCTCCACAAAATATACAATCGGAGGAATCACCTGCGCTGCCGCCAGAATCACGGGTATGAGCATACCCTCCGCCAGATATCCCTCATACAGAAGATGCAGTCCCTGATACACACCCGTAAGTATCAGGAGCCACGCTCCATCAGAGAAACGGCCGATTTGTTTCATTGGAAGCTGGGGCTTTGTCAATGCCAGAAATCCGCTTCTGCAAAGTGCGCCATAAAAGAATGCGGAAAGAGCCAGGTGAATGAGATAAAACGGCATGGAAATAAGCAGGGCTTCTACGGCTCCCGTAAAAAGCGGAATGACAAGTCTTACGGTATAGAAAATGCCGCCGATTCCGAAGATCAACATGAATACCGCTCCGATCCGCAGCTGCCAGCTGTCACCCTTCAGTTTTTCCATCGCATCGTCACCTCCTCTTTTTGTCGCCAAAATTCTTGGCAATTATATACCATAAAATTATACATGGGATCAGGTCATAATCTGAGGCCTGTCAACAAATCATATCTATTATAGCAGACTTGCGCTAAAGAACCGTCAAAAAATCCCCCGGCACTTCATTCATTATGAATCTGTGTCAGGGGAATCCTATATTCTTATGAATTTTTTTAAGCTACAAATGACGTTGACTTTGCCTGAGAATCATCTGAACTGTCTCTTTCCTGTCCGTCCGAATTCTCATTGCCGTTTCCGCTCTTCTTTGAAGATCCGGATGAAGAAGAACTCTTGCTGCTTCCGAATGTGACGGAGACCGTGCCGGACTGATAGTTGGATGATCCGAAGTTTCCGTTCAGAGCGTCATTCACACTTGCCTGGCGGCTGATCGTTAACGTCGCCTTATCTCCACTATTATAAGAAGCAAGTGCCTTCTTGAGGTCCGTTGTGGAAGAAACTGTTGTCTTGCCGACTGCTGTAATGATATCTCCGGCCTCAATTCCGGCCTTATCTGCTGCGGATCCTTCTTCCACTGCGCTGACATACACGCCTTCCGGAATTCCGTAGTACTGCGCATATTCGGAAGTAACTGTCATGCCCTGAATTCCGAGGTACGCATTTCCGTCAGATGCAGTGTCTGATGTCGAAGCAGCCGTTGTAGATTCACCCTTTTCCAGTTTTTCAAGAATCGGCTCCGCATAACTGATCGGGATTGCATATCCCATTCCTTCCACGGATTCATCTTCATACTTTGCGGAATTAATACCAATGAGTTCTCCCTTCATATTCAGGAGTGCTCCACCGGAATTTCCGGGATTGATCGCGGCATCTGTCTGAAGCAGACCTGTCGTCTCACTGGTTTCGCCTGTCGTTTCATCCTGTGTTGTAATGCTGCGGTCCTTTGCACTGATGATTCCGGAAGATACGGACTGACCATAACCAAGTGCATTTCCGATGGCCACAACCTGTTCACCGACTTCCGTATCATCGGAGCTTCCGATTGTCATTACCTTGATCTTACTGAGTGTATCCGAATCCAGATCACTCTTCTTGACTCTGATCACAGCCAGGTCATTCGTTGTATCCGAACCGACCACATCTGCAGAAGCCGCGGAATCGTCCACAAATGCAACCGACAGCTGATCTGCATCTGAAATCACATGCGCATTTGTCGCAATGTAGATGTAATTGTCATCTTCATCCATGATAAATCCGGTGCCTTTGCTGACGCTTTCAGCTGTCTGGCCATTGCCTCCAAAGCTGCCGCTTCCGAAGTAGCTCTGTACTTCCTGTACTGATGTATTTGTGATGGCTACCATAGCCGGCATCGTATTGGATGCGATCTCAGAAATGCTGAGATCATCTGAACTGTTTCCCGTTTCCGTGCTCTGAAGATCTGACGAGGAGCTGCTCTTTGAAGCGCTGTCTGACGAAGTACTCTTTGAAGAGGCGCTGTCAGATGGAGTGTTGCTCTTCTCTGTCTTGACTGCCGTCTGCGTGGCTGTTGCCGCCGTCTTCTCAGTCGATGTATTCTGTGTATTTACTACGGAATATGTTCCCGCTCCAGCTGCCATTCCAACTCCTGCTGCAAGCGCTGCCGTTAAACCGATTTTTTTCCAAGCCTTCATAATAGATTCCTCCTTGCTGCTCCGAATGTACCGGAGCTTTTCTATCTCTCTCAAAAGAAGAGTTTTTCTGATTTATGATATGTATCAGAATTTTTTCTCTTCCTTCGTCTTTTGTTTTCCTTTGATGCTTTGTATTATCGGGAAAATCTGTGATGAAGTTGTGTTTTCAATTTGAAGCTAATGTGACACTTTTCGCACGGAATTGTGTTCATCGATAAAAAAATATCCTCCGACGTGCAAAATCATTACACGTCGGAGGATAACTTTGTCCGCTCCATGGGCATGAACAATCATTTTTTACTTCACGTAGCAGCCCCACTGATGTTTTTCGCCAGCACATCAAATAAATCGTGCGAATTCAGCGGTTTCGACAGATAGCCGTTCATGCCGGCATCCCTGCACTCTGTGCTCACTTTCTCATAAACCTCCGCGGAAAGGGCAATGATCGGAACCTTTTTGGCATAGTCCGTTCCGAGTTTTCGAATAGCCTTGGCGGCTTCGAAGCCATCCATAACCGGCATCCGAAGATCCATCAGAATGGCCGAATATGTGCCTTCCGGTTCCTTCTTGAAGCGGCTGAGCGCTTCTCTGCCGTTCACGGCAATATCGGATTTCACATCCTTCATTGCCAGAAGATCGTAAATCACTTCCGCATTCAGCTGGTTATCCTCTGCCACAAGAATCCGCCTTCCCTTCAGGGATCCTTCCGGGATTCCCTGTACCTTCTGTTTCTTCAGCCGGATCTGATCTTCCGTTGCCAGATCATAGGTAAATGTGACGGTAAAGGTCGTTCCGGCGCCTTCCACGCTGTTGCACTCGATCGTGCCGTTCAGAAGGTCCGCAAGTCTTCGGCTGATGAAAAGTCCCAATCCGGTTCCCTCCTGTCTCTTCTTCGGATTGGCATTATCCTGCTCAAACGGCAGATACATGCGGTTCATAAATTCCTCGCTGATGCCGCAGCCGGTATCAATGATTTTGTAGACATGCTTCACACGGTTATCCGGAAGGTAGGTAACATCCACATGAAATTTTACCTTTCCCTCTTCCGGAGTATATTTGACTGCATTGCCGAGCAGATTGATCAGGACACGGGCCACATGGTCCACATCCATCATGACAATTTCATTTCTGCAGTTATTGACCT
>CAYYEB010000211.1:0-3224 GCA_964470725.1 uncultured Lachnospiraceae bacterium
GTCAACGAGGGAATCATTGTCATGGCGGCGACAAACCGCGTGGACATTCTTGACCCGGCGATTCTGCGTCCGGGACGTTTTGACCGCAAGGTGGCGGTCGGGATGCCGGATGTAAAGGGACGGGAGGAGATTCTGAAGGTTCACGCCCAGGGCAAACCTCTTGGAGACGATGTGGACTTAAAGGAAATCGCACAGACAACGGCCGGATTTTCGGGAGCGGATCTTGAAAATCTCTTAAATGAGGCGGCCATCGCAGCGGCCAAGACTTCCCGCGGCTTCATCACACAGCAGGATATTCAGGAGGCCTTTGTCAAGGTCGGTATCGGAGACGAGAAGCGAAGCAAGGTCATTTCCGATAAAGATAAGAAAATTACGGCATACCACGAATCCGGGCATGCGATTTTGTTCCATGTGCTTCCGGATGTAGGACCGGTCTATTCCATTTCCATCATTCCGACGGGAATGGGTGCCGCCGGCTATACAATGCCTCTCCCGGAAAAAGATGAGATTTTCAATACCCGCGGGAAGATGCTGCAGACGATCATTGTCAGCCTGGGCGGACGTGTCGCCGAGGAACTGGTATTTGACGATGTGACAACCGGCGCTTCGCAGGATCTGAAGCAGGCGACGCAGACGGCCAGGGATATGGTGACCAAGTACGGATTTTCCGCAAAGGTGGGTCCGGTCTGCTATGATGAATCGGGCAATGAAGTGTTCATCGGAAGAGATTTTGAGAAGACGAGAAATTACAGCGAGCGTACAGCCGATCAGATCGATCAGGAAGTCCGGGAAATCATGACACAGTGCTATGCCGAGGCAAAGCGGCTGATCTTAAAATACCGCGACGTACTGGATAAGAGTGCGGCGCTCCTTCTGGAAAAGGAAAAGATCGGCAGAACGGAATTTGAAGCCCTCTTTGAAAACCATGGAAATGAAAATGCGGAACAGGCAGAGAACTGATTTTTCCGAAGAGACGGTAATTCATTTGCCGGAAGACACGTAAAAGAGAGGAAGTACAGACATTGAGCGACCAGAAAAATGACAGACGAGTCGAAAAGTATGTGTCTTTGATGCGGCCGATTTTCAAAAAACGCGCTGTATTCAGCGATGAAAGCAGCAATTTCCGCAGGCCCTTTGAACCCAAAACCGGTGACCGCGTTTCGATCCGAATTCGTACATTAAAAAATAATGTGGATAAGGTATACTTCATCAGCGGATCCTCACGGCTGCCGATGAAAGTGACGCTGACAAATGACGGATTCGATTTTTATGAAATATCGATCCCGGTCGGTACGGAAACGATCTATTACTACTTCGAGCTTCGTGTGGAAGATATGGTCTGCTACTATAATAAACTCGGTATCACGAAGGATCTCAATCAGCGCTATTCCTTTCGGGTGATACCGAACTATTCAACTCCCCGCTGGGCGCGGGGCGCCGTAATGTACCAGATCTATACGGACCGCTTTTATAATGGCAACCCGGATAACGATGTGGAGGATCGCGAATATTTTTACCTCGGAAATTATGTGCATCACGTCGACGACTGGAATCGGCCGCCGGCAAAACTGGATGTCGGAAATTTCTATGGAGGAGACCTTGAGGGAATCGAGCAGAAGCTGGATTACCTGCAGGATCTCGGAGTGCAGGTAATTTATCTCAACCCGATCTTTGTTTCTCCGTCAAACCACAAATATGATATTCAGGACTATGACCATGTGGATCCGCATCTTTCCAGAATCGTAAAGGACAGCGGAGAGGTGCTGAACGAAGGAGACACGGATAACCGCCATGCCTCAAAATACATCTGCCGGGTGACGGATCCGGAAAATCTGAAATCATCGGATGATTTTTTTGCAAAGCTGTGTGATGAAATTCACGAGCGGGGCATGAAAATCATTCTGGACGGAGTATTCAATCACTGCGGTTCGTTTAACAAATGGCTGGACCGGGAGCGGATCTATGAAACTTCAAAATACTATGAGCCGGGCGCCTATGTCAGCGCGAACAGTCCGTACCGTTCCTTTTTCAAGTTCAATAATGAACATGCATGGCCGTACAATGAATTCTATGACAGCTGGTGGGGAAACAGCACACTTCCGAAACTCAATTATGAGGACAGTGAAGAGCTGGTCAATTATATTTTAAGTATCGGACGGAAGTGGGTTTCTCCGCCGTACAATTGCGATGGCTGGCGTCTTGATGTGGCGGCTGATCTCGGAAGATCAGTGGAGTACAACCACGAATTCTGGAAGAAATTCAGAAAAGAAGTCAAAAAGGCCAACCCGAATGCGATCATTCTGGCAGAACATTACGGTGACTGCTATGACTGGCTGCAGGGAGATGAGTGGGATACCGTCATGAACTATGACGCTTTCATGGAACCTGTGTCCTGGTTCCTGACAGGCATGGAAAAGCACAGTGACGAATTCCGCGAGGACCTGCTGGGGAACGGCGATTCCTTCCGCGAGGCCATGCGCTATCACATGGCAAGCTTCTATACACCGTCGCTTCAGTGCGCGATGAATGAGCTCGACAACCATGACCATTCCCGTTTTCTGACGCGGACGAATCATTATGTCGGACGTGTGGACCATCTGGGTACGGAAGCGGCCTCTGTGAACCTGAATTATGCCGTCATGCGCAGTGCGATTCTTCTGCAGATGACCTTTGTCGGCGCACCGACACTGTACTATGGAGATGAGGCCGGAGTCGTAGGATTTACGGATCCGGATAACCGCAGAACCTATCCGTGGGGACATGAAAATCATGAACTGATGGATTTCTATAAAAAGGCGATTGCACTGCATGAAAAATACGGTATCTTCACGTACGGTTCCATCAAGGATCTCTGCAGCGGTTATCACAGTGTCGTCTACGGACGGTTCACCAAGCGGGAAGAGATGATCATTGCGATCAACTCGGGAGATTCTCCGATTGCACTGGAGATCCCGGCATGGGAGACCGGTATTCGCAGGACGGAGCCCGTGAAAATGAAGGAACTTCTGATGACCTGGAAGGACGGTTATTCGGAGGAGCCTGTGGAGCATACGGTAAATGCGGGAATTCTGACGCTGGATATGAAGCCCTATGAGGCGGTGGTGCTGTACCATCGCGATAAGGAGAAATATAACTGGTAAATAACTATTCATGTTGTCATCCTCACCGACAAAACATATCCCCCGGCGCTCAAAATCGTTTTGGATTCGCGTCCGGGGGATAGT
>CAYYEB010000212.1:0-3217 GCA_964470725.1 uncultured Lachnospiraceae bacterium
CTCAATGCCTGCATCATGATCGGCGGACTTGTTCGTCTGTATTATGATAAGAAGAAATACAACAGTGAGAAGGAGAAGAAAGATACGGTCAACCGTGGTGTTCTGTACTGCTCCGGTATGATCGCCGGTGAAGGCCTTGTCGGTATATTGCTTGCGGTATTTGCAGTTGTCGGTATTTCCGGAGCTATGGATCTTTCCGCAAAGCTCAATCTCGGTACAGCGGCAAGTACCATTGGAAGTACTATTGTCTTTGCACTGATGATCCTCAGTGTGATCAAATTTACAAACGGCAAAAAGGCCAGAGCATAAGTAACTTCGCAAAAAATGTATCATTCTTTCACACGGGCGTATTCATTTAAAATGACCTGTGTTGAAAAGAGTGATACGGTGAAAACAGGAGGTACTCCGGATCCGTCAATGCGGGTCCGGAGTATTTGTGGCATATATGGGATTACGAAAGAAAAAACCGAAGCTCTCGCGGGAAGAGATTATTGAAATTTATAAAGAATACATCCCGGTGATCCGTACGGATAAGATCATGGAATGGAATGTGGATGAGAAAGGAAAAGTGGTTCTGAGCATTGAAAATAAGGGGAAAATGAACTGGATCGCCCAGAAGCTTTTCAGAAAACCGCGAATTTCCTATGTACATCTGGATGAGACCGGCAGCTTTATCTGGCAGATGATGGATGGAGAAAACAACATTGAAAAAATTGCCTATGCTCTGAAACGGCAGTTCGGTAAGAAGGCGGAACCGCTCTGGAACAGACTGTTGAAGTACTGCGAGATTCTGGAAAGTTATGATTTTGTAAGCTACAGAAAGCCGAATCAGGACTGATTGGCAGGATCATTGCAGACTCCGAAAAGGCAGAGCCTTGAAAATGCTATTTTCTGAAATAACTTTTTCATAGAGAATTCAACTTGAATAAAGTTCGAGTATAATAGGATACAGTATGAGTTTTGGGAGGAAATGCGTATGAAATTGTCTGTCCGGAATAAACTTGCATTCTGTTTCGGAGCATTTGGCAAGGATATTGTCTATATGCTCGTGAACAGCTATCTTCTGTACTATTATAATGTCGTTCTGGGTATGAGCAGCGCGTTTATCGGAGCTGTGCTCATGGGAGCCCGCATTTTTGATGCCCTGAATGATCCGTTCATGGGAGTCCTTGTAGCAAAGACGAAGACACGATGGGGACGATTCCGCCCGTGGATCTTCTCGGGAACAGTCTTAAATGCGGTCACGATTTATGCGCTTTTCGCAGTTCCGGATGGGATGAAGGACAGCCCGATGAGGCTTTACCTTGCCATTTTTTATATCGCATGGGGCGTGACCTATACCATGATGGACATTCCGTTCTGGTCCATGATTCCGGCAATTACGGATCCGGGCAAGGACAGAGAGCAGCTTTCCTCTATCGCACGTTCAAGCTCCGGTGTCGGAGATGCGGTACCGACAGTGCTGACGATGCTGGTGGTTCCGGCCCTTTCCGGAGCGGCGGCGATTGCGGATCGTGGAGTTCGTGCATATCGGATCGGTTTTCGCTGGTGGGCGCTGATCATTGCGGTGGTATTTGTGATTTCGGAAATTGTCTTCTGTCTGAATGTGCCGGAACGGAAGGCGGAGGAGATGGAATCTTCCGGCATCAAAGAGATGTTCGGCTCCCTTGTCAGAAATGATCAGGCAATGTGCGTGGTGGTCGCAGTGATCCTTGTCTACATGGCGCTCGATATTGTCGGAAATCTGATTCTTTACTTCTTCCAGTTTGATCTGGGAAATACGGATCTGTACAGTATATTCACGGCAGTCTGCTTCCTTGCGCAGGTCATTTTCATGATGGGGGTCCCGGTTCTTCGGAAAAAAATAGAAAAGCTGAAACTTTTTGCAATCGGAATCGCAGCGCAGATTATCGGATTTGCAATTCTTCTGCTGTTTGCCTTTTCGGGAATCTATAAGGGAGCATGGTATATCCTGCTTCTTCCGGGAATTCTGGTATATGCCGGATACGGTGTGCTGAATGTAATGCTGACTATTTTCCTGTCCGATTCTGTAGATTACGGTGAGGTCAAAAACGGAAGTCGTGAAGAGTCGGTGATCTTTTCGATGCAGACTTTTACCGTGAAACTGGCATCCGGCGTGGCGGCTTTCTTATCCGGACTGGCACTGGACTGGATTTCATTGAATCAGAATGCCGCAAAGCAGACGGCAGCAACACTCGGCGGACTGCGAATCTGGATGACAATTCCGTCGATCATACTTCTCGTCATTGCATTTATTGTATTTAAGAAATTTTATCGTTTGAATGATAAGAAAATGCAGGAAATCAGTCAGAAGCTCGGGCACTGAACACAGATTTGTATAGTTTTTTCGGCTTTCGCATGGTAAAGTAAGAAAGTTATTATAAATTGCAACAGAAAGGGAAGAAATATGACGATTTCACAGATTGGGATAACCATTTCGGTGGTGGTATATCTTCTGGCAATGCTTCTGATCGGAGTTGCGGCTTCGAAGAGCACGAATGATGTCGGAGATTTTTACCTCGGAGGTCGAAAGCTGGGACCTTTTGTAACGGCGATGAGTGCGGAAGCTTCTGATATGAGTTCCTATCTTCTGATGGGAATACCGGGACTTGCCTATTTTTCGGGAGTCGCAGACGCCGGATGGACGGCGGCGGGTCTGATCGTCGGAACATATGCCAACTGGCTGCTGACGGCAAAACGTCTGCGTCACTATACGGCAAGAATTAATGCGATTACAATTCCGGATTATTTTCGGAAACGCTTTCATGACAAGAGCAATATACTTCTTTTTATCAGTGCCGTTTATATTATTGTTTTCTTTATCCCATACACGGCATCCGGATTTGCAGCCTGCGGAAAGCTCTTTCATACCCTGTTTGGTGTGAATTATCAGCTTGCAATGGTGGTATCCGCAATTGTGATCGTCGGATATACAACAACCGGCGGATTTCTGGCGGCATCACAGACGGACTTTATTCAGTCCATTGTTATGACAATTGCCCTTTTTATCGTGCTGGGCTACGGAATTTCTCAGACGGGCGGAATTGCCGCAGTGAATGCCAACGTCAGTAAGCTTCCGGGATTTTTAAGTCTGAATGAAACTTATAATAATGTGACGGGAAAGGCACAGCCTTACAGTGTGTTCCATAAGATCACAATGTTCTGCTGGGGTCTTGGCTATTTCGGAATGCCGCAC
>CAYYEB010000213.1:0-3172 GCA_964470725.1 uncultured Lachnospiraceae bacterium
GAATGTGACTGTCACCGCTGCTTTTGTATCGGATACAACAGCCACGACAAATAAGGAAGATGAGATCACACTGACAGGTCTTCCGTCCGGTTTTACGAATGCGAAGGCAACTGTATATTATGTGGATACCGATAATAAGGCCTATATCGTTGGAGAGGACCTGGATATAACGGACAACACGGTTAAGCTTGGAAAGTTTATTGACCATAGCAAGGCATACCGTGTCATTGCCCAGAGCGGTAACGTGGCGATCATCAGCCAGCCGACGGCGACCGTAAAGTTTTCGGATGTGGGATATTTGAACAGCTATTTCTATGCACCGGTATACTGGGCAACAGCCGGAGAGAAGCCGATTACGACCGGCACAAGTGAGACGACATTTTCACCGAAGAGCGACTGCACACGTGAGGATTTTGTAACTTTCCTGTGGAGATATGCAAAAAGTCCGGAACCGACAAGCAAGCAGATACCGTTCACGGATGTGAAGGATACAAATCGCTACAGCTACAAGGCTATTCTCTGGGCATATGAGAATGGTTATATTACCGGGGAGTCTTCTACGGTATTCGGATCCAAGGATACGATTACAAGAGGACAGGCAATGGCTATCCTGTATCGGTACAAGGGATCTCCTGACAATGTGAAGACATCAGGCTTCCAGGATATTGCGAATAAATATTATACGAAGGCAGTCAACTGGGGCTACACAAACGATATTACGGACGGTACAAGCGATACCACATTCTCGCCAAATGACAACTGCTTAAGAGGTCAGATTGTGACATTCCTGTACAACCTGGATAAGCTGCCGAAAGCAGATAAATAAATCATAGTTTGGGTTTTGTGCATGCACGGCTTGGAGAAGGTTCTCTTAGTCCGGAAGTTATAATTGCATCGAACCGAAAATCACAGACTCTGAAAGCGACCTGCATGAATAGAAAAATATTCATGTGGGTCGCTTTTTACTGCTTTTCCGCAGAAGAGGCGGCTTTACGAAACCTCTTCGGTGATACACCGGTCATCTTCCGAAAGACGGTAATGAAATAATTGTAATCGGAGAATCCGCACTCTTCCGCGATTTCACTGATACTGAGCTCCTGTTTTTCCGACAGGAGCTTTTTTGCGTGCTCAATTCGAAGGGAGCGGATATGTTCTGCGATTCCCTGCCCGTAATGTTCTTTTGAGATCTGATAGAGCGTGGTTTTTCCAATATGAAAATGTTCACAGAGAGTCCTGGTATTTATCTTCTGTCTGAGGTTTTGCGTGATGTATTCATCAAGCTGTACCGGAAGTTCCTGCTGCTTAAGGGAAATCATCTGATCATAGCAGAGATAGGCCGCAACGGCCTGCAGAATATGAGAAGCGGAAAGAATCTTATCCTGTCCTGTGATCGGAAGAGCAGTTACAAGGGCCTGTAATTCTGCTTGATCCAGATCATACTTCTCGCAGGACTTTTTAATAGTAATCCATCCTGCATATGTGGTCGGATAGGAAAAAAGATGCCCGAACAGCAGGTAAGCAACGGGAAGATTGCCTATGAACACAGGGGCAACTGCCTCGGTGAGCCCTGCATGACATTGATAGATATAAGGCTTTTTTCTGTGCAGCGCAGTGTGACAGGCGTTCATATCGCAGTTGTGACATGCCTTGGCAGCCTCGGGATTCTGACGGATAAACCGGCAGATCGGTGCAATCTGTTCGGGATAGGAGATCAGGTCAGTGAAGGTTTCATCAAAGATCGTGATTCGAATACCGGTAAGATTGTAAAAATCCTGAAGGAGCGTATGCAGTTTTTTCAGATTAAAAGTGGAAAGCATTGAAAAAATCCTTTCTGCAAAGACTTTGGCAATACATCGATCATGTTTCAAAAAATATCATGTCAATGAATGCGTGAAAAAAGAAGACAGTCAGTCTTTATTTTGCAGCAGTGTCATGAAGAAATGAATCCTGTAAAAAACAGTATACACCGGAAAATTAAATTTTGAATAAAGGAAACGAACAAAATCAAAGAAAAAAGAACGAAAGCCTATATATCAGAACCGCTGCGTGAAGTATTGTATAGACAATAATAGTGGCTCGTAACGAAGCACAAATGGAGGAAATTTGAACTATGGGTAAAAAAATGACATTTGCATTGGCATTCGCAAACAGAGGAATGATGCCGGGGGAACTGATCTATGGAGCAAGAGCGGATATGATTAAGGCCGTGACGGACGCGGGATATGATTATATTGCCATGGATCCGGAGGCGACGCGTTACGGCGGAATTGAAACAAGAGCCGAGGGAAGACTCTATGCGAAATGGCTGAAAGAGCACGAAGGAGAATATGACGGCGTAATTTTCTCCATGCCGATTTTCGCCGATGAGAACGGTGCGATTACGGCTCTGCAGGATGCGGGAGTTCCGATTCTGATGCAGGCATATCCGGATGAGATCGGAAAGATGGATTTTGACCACAGAAGAGATGCATTTTGCGGAAAGTTTTCCGTGACGGATGTATTTACACAGTATGGAGTGCCGTTTACCGTGATGAAACCGCATGTGGTGCATCCGCTCTCACCGAAATTCCAGGAAAACCTGCGTGACTTCGCAGCGATCTGCCGTGTCGTCAACGGAATGAAGCGGTTCAACATCGGATGTATCGGCGCCCGGACGACGGCATTTAAGACTGTACGATTCGATGAAATTACAATGCAGAAGTACGGAATCAATGTGGAATCTCTGGATCTGTCGGATCTGTTTTTCAGAGTCAGCAAGTTTGAAGATGACGATGAAGCTGTCGTCAAACGGATCAAGGAACTCCAGGATTATTCGGATTTCTCGCTTGTTCCGGACAAAAATATGCATAACCTGGCAAAGGTTTCCATCGTACTGGATCAGTATATCAAAGAGTATCAGCTGGATGCGCTGGCGCTTCGCTGCTGGAATGAGATGGAAGAGCAGCTGCACATTACACCATGCGTGCTTTTGAGCTATCTCAATGACCGTGGAATCGTGGCATCCTGCGAAATTGATATGTGCTCGGCTCTGTGTATGCGGGCAATGAGCCTTGCAAGCGAACAGCCGACAGCAGTCCTTGACTGGAATAATAACTATGGAGATGAGGAAAATAAGGTCATTTTCCTCATCACCATAATTATTATTCCAGTCAAGGACTGCTGTCGTCTGTTC
>CAYYEB010000214.1:0-3160 GCA_964470725.1 uncultured Lachnospiraceae bacterium
TACGCAGATATGATCTTTTATTTTTGTATAAAGCGCGGTTTTAATTCCCGTCACCATTTCCAGTGCCTGCTCCCCATCATATGCACAGGAAACTTCATATCCGTCCTGCTCCAGGCTGAAACGGATTCCCTTCACAATCAGCTTCTCATCATCTACCACAAGGACTTTTCTGGCCATTGTATCTCCTATCTGACCTTATCTCAATATCTATTCTGACTGCGTATGCTATACGCAGATATGATCTTTTATTTTTGTATAAAGCGCGGTTTTAATTCCCGTCACCTTCATGATATCTTCCGTTTTTTCAAACGGTCCATGCTCCTCCCGATAGGAAATAATATCATTGGCTCTTGACTGCCCGATTCCGCTGAGTGTTGTCAGTTCACTCGCGCCGGCCGTATTGATGTTCACCATCGCTGCCGCACCGTTCTCTTCCGCTGCGTTCCCGGCATTTTCTCCGTTATCCGCAGCCGGTGCTGTTTTTGCCTCTTCCGTTGTCAGAACCGTGATCTGTTCTCCGTCCGTAAGAACTTTCGCCTGATTCGTATGCACACTGTCAGCGTCCTCCCTCAGACCTCCCGCGGCTTCAATTGCCTCATAGACCCGTGCGTGTTCCGGGAGCTCATAGACTCCCGGCGAGTTCACGGCTCCGCAGACATAGACATAAATTTTTTCTGCAGACGCCTTCTCCGCACTGTCAGAAGAAAGTGCAATCCCTGCATTTGCGGAAATGCCTTCCGGTTTTTCGCTCCCGGCATCAGCGGTTTCGGATTGTACTGTATCAACAGCCTCATATGCATCCTCACCGCATCCGGAAAATGCAATTGTTCCTATCAGTAAAAACAGGAAAACCATGGCACGAAGGGCCATGGGTTTTCTACTTCTTCGCATAGACATACCTCCACAAAACGGAATTTCCGTTTCATGACTGTACATTCATATTTTAGCGAATCGATATTTTTTTGACAAGGCTTTACAGACATTTATCAAGGATTTGAACAGCCGAATCGATCTCCTTTTCCGTAATGATAAGAGGCGGCACAAAGCGAAGCACGTTGTTGCTTGCAGAGATAATCAGAAGTCCGTTTTCCAGAGCCTTTGCCGTAACATCTCCCACCGGGCAGTCGCCGGAAAGCTCCAGTCCCTGCATGAATCCCTTTCCTCTGCGGCATACAACCGAGTCATGACGGGATGCAAGCTCATCGAGTTTGTGTTCAAAGTAAGGCGTCAGCTCTTTCACATGTTCCACGATATGATCCTTTTCAAAGAGATCGAAAACCGCATTGACCGCTGCCAGAACAAAAGGATTTCCTCCATATGTCGTCCCGTGATCTCCCGGAACCAGGGAATGTTCCGCCACCTTCTGATTGAGGACAAATGCGCCGACCGGCACACCGCATCCGAGCGCCTTTGCACAGGTCATAATATCCGGGAGCACGCCGTACTGCTCATATGCCCACAGGCTTCCCGTTCTTCCCATGCCGCACTGAATCTCGTCCAGAATCAGAAGAATATCCTTCTCATCGCAGATCTTCCGGATTCCCTGAAGAAATGCCGGATCCGCCGGATAGATGCCTCCCTCACCCTGCACCGTCTCAAGAATAATGGCACAGGTGCAGTCATTTACCTGAGAAAGAACCGATTCCAGATCATTATATTTCGCAAAGCGGACCCCGCCCATCAGAGGCTTAAACGGATCCTGATAATGGGCATTTCCTGTGACGGAAAGCGCACCGATGGAACGGCCGTGGAAAGAATCTTTCATGGCAATGATTTCATGATCGTTCTTGCCGTCCTTCAGCCAGGCATACTTACGAGCGGCCTTGATGGCGCCCTCAATGGCCTCGGCGCCGCTGTTTGTGAAAAATACTTTCGCTCCCGGCATTCCCGTAGATTTTACGACCTTCTCCGCCGCATCCGCGAGTGGTTTGTGATAGTACAGATTGGAAGTATGCAGTACCTTCTTCACCTGTGAAATCAAGGCATCATCATATCCCGGATAATGATATCCGAGTGCATAGACCGCAATACCTGCCATAAAATCCAGATATTCTTTTCCGTCGGCGTCCCATACATGAACTCCTTCTCCGTGATCGATTGCAATCGGGAAACGATTATATACGTGCAGAGCATACTGTTCCGTCTTCTTGATGATTTCTTCGTTCTTCGTCATATTCTGTCCTCATACCATTTCTAAAACATTAAATCCGGACCGTATGCGGTTCCGGTTTCAGACTGTGCTTTTACTGTACCGGCTTATAATACTTTGACTGGCTGTCCGCAAGAATCGCTGTGCCGATTCCCTTATTCGTAAAGAATTCCAGAAGCAGACAGTGCATGATTCGACCATCCAGGATATGTACACGGGACACGCCGTTTTCAATTGCATGGATACAGTTCTGAAGTTTCGGAAGCATTCCGCCGCCGGCATTTCCCTCTGCAATAAACTTTTTGGCCTCTGAGACGGTCAGCTCGGAAATCAGAGTATCCGGATTCATCGGATCCCTGTACACGCCCTCAATATCGGAAAGAAACGCCAGCTTCTCCGCCTTTTCCGCACTCGCAATCGCACACGCCGCATCATCGGCGTTAATATTGTAGGACTTATAATCCTTCTCTCCAAGTCCGATCGGACAGACAACCGGAACAAAGTCCTGATCGATCAGTGTATCAAGGAGATTCGTATCCACATGTGTCACTTCTCCGACATATCCGATGTCTCTTCCGGAACCTGTCTGCTTTTTCACACAGCGCATTGTCCCGCCATCCTTGCCTGAAATGCCGCAGGCCTTCACACCGTTTTCCTGCATATACTGCACAAGACCCTGATTGACGCGGTCCAGAACCATCTCCGCAATCTCCATTGTCTTCTCATCGGTGACGCGAAGTCCGTTCACAAATTCCGGCGTTCCTCCGGAAAGCTTCACCCACTTGCTGATTTCCTTGCCGCCGCCGTGAACAATGATCGGCTTCATGCCTACAAGCTTTAAAAGCGCCACATCGGTGATGACGCTCTTCTTCAACGTGGCATCCTTCATGGCCGACCCGCCGTACTTCACGACAATTTTCTTTCCGTTAAATTCCCGGATATAAGGAAGCGCCTCCACGAGGACATTCGCCTTCTCAATCCAGCTTTCCATATTTTCCATGCTGCAATATT
>CAYYEB010000215.1:0-3138 GCA_964470725.1 uncultured Lachnospiraceae bacterium
TGCTTCTATCTGATAATCGCGAAGATTCAGGCCATCTTTATCTCTGAGCAGGTCATAGGACATCTCGGATAGTTTTTTATTGCTCTCTGCTAAGTCTTTCTCGAGAAGTTCTGCCATGCCGATCGGGCTCATCCACCCACGTAGTGCCTGTGGCGCATTCGAAGGATCCCGTAAATCCCGGAACCAGATGCCGGACTTTGTCTCGTACTGCTTGAGATACGGCCGTCCATTCGTAGCAAAGGTGAACGGGACCTTATATTCTCCCCAAGTTCCAATACGATACGAATCGTCTTCCTTCCGAATCAGTCTGGAATAATCACGGCACTGATCGTCGATAACTGCAGAAATATCCTTGTGTATTGCCTTGGCCTCTACCGTCGCGACCATCTTTTCTCCGATAAAAAGCACATAATCACAGCGGCCATTGTTTCCCACTGTGGAATCTGTAGGCCACTCTGCGATGGCCATGTTGTGACCCTTTTTCGGACGCGTCCCTTTAGAATATCGGAGTGTATTCGTATCTGCTTCCCATCCGACTTTTCTGAGCTGCTCATCAATCAGGAACCGAGTCTCTGCCTCTGTCCGCGGGCGCTGATTTGCAGCATAAGCAGCCTTCTTCTTGCGCTCCGTTTTTGCAACAGCAGGGGCCGCCTCAGCTGCTTCTTCTGCGATTTGCGTCAGCTTTTCTTCTTCCTTTTCCTCCTTTACAATGTCAGCCTTGATCGGAATAACCTTCGGTTCCTTCTCTGGCATAACAAATGTAGCTGGCTTGTACTCATAATCTCCGTAAATCTGATAGAACCAAACACAAAGGCTATATGCCATCTGTAGAAGGGCTTTCCCGTCATCAACAGAGGAATAGTTTTCGTGTACAGCTTTGTTTCTGGTCTTTCGCAGCGCATGCAGGATATCCTGAATGCCAGAGTCTATCAACCCTTCCCGATATAACGTATCAATCCTTGTTACTGCCGTATTGTCATACGGATACTGGATGTGATCGTACTTGAACATCAAGTTGACAACTGTCTCGCCAATCATTCCCAGCTTCATCAGGCATGAGTTTGAATCGCTATATAAATATTTTTCTGCCTTCTGGCCATAATCCGCCAGGACAGGAAATTTTTCTCCCAAAAAGTTGAAATTAGACGGCATAAATGGCCTCCTCTGCTTCACAATTTATTAATAGATGCATCATTCTTTAGACTTTATCTGTTTTGCCATCTATAACTTTTCCTATTCCGCCAGTTCCCTGACCCTATCCTTATATTGTTTCACCAATGACTCTGGCGACAAGATTCTCATCTGCTTTCCGAATTGAAAGAGCCATCCCCAGAACACTGGGCTCTCCTGCACCTGGACCGATGCGACCAGCTTGTCCGGTCCGGTCCGCACCACATTGACATCTTCCCCGAATTTATCCTCGACAACGCCGAGCAGCTTATCGTCAAACTCGAGTGTCGTATCAATCACTGGCCCGCCGTACATCTTGAACGCCTGCTTCGTATACTCCGCGATGTCCGAATCGTCGATAATGGCTCCGGCCGTCACCGGTTCCTTCTCCACCTGCACGTCTTCCATCCGGTCTACCCGATAGTTTGTGATGCCATCGTACTTGGAAGAAAAGCACATCAGGTAGTAGTTATCTTCATTAAAGATGAGGGCCATCGGCTCCACCACGTACCGCTTCTTCTCTTTCCGGTAAACGCGCTCGCCTTTTTCGTTCAGGTCGAAGTAATAGAAGGATGCCTGTGTCTTTGCCTGTAAGGCCTTCTCCAGCACCTCGACATTCGAATAGATCTCTTCGTTCGTATGCTTGCGGGTATTGAAGCAGACGATATTGCTTTTCAGGATGTCGCTTTTTCTCGTTCCACCCATCGCGGCAATCCGGTAGACCAGATCATCCGTCTTATCCTTCGTCACGAAGCTCGCTGCCTGGATCGCATCGATCATGATCTTCAGCTCTGCAACAGAGAAGCCCCGCTGGTCCACGTAATAGCCCTTTTCATGGCCGATCATTTTTTCTTTGACATCGAATCCGAACTCCCGGAGAACCTTGATGTCCTTGCTGAGAGTGCGACGATCACAGGAAATTCCGAGGGCCTTTAACTTGTCACAGATCACGACTGTCCGCAGGGGATGTTCCGGATCAGACTCCTGTCTCAGCATTTCGTTCAGCTGCAGCAGCTTTATCTTCTGCTTGTTGTCCTTTATCATTGCAAGCTCTCCTGAAACGTACTGGCGCGTACGCAAATTGGCTAAAAAATTTCAGTTAATATTATACCAAGAATAGGCACTTTGCTCAATTAAAATGTGCACAAAGTATGACTCTTAAATCCTGTCGCAATTTCATGACATTTATTGTCCGATTTTTCAGGCACTCCCAAAGATGCTTTATAAAAGTCATTATTTTGTCTCTTTTTTTTGCGTTTCGCTTATTTCATTACATGTATTGACAAACAAATGTTCTCTACATATAATCTACTTGTAACTGAAATACATATTTCAGTTAGATTCAGTCTGGAGGTGTTGTGATGCAGCATAAGAGAGCAGAATACTTTGAGCGAATGGAAGACTTTATCGACAGATATACTTCTGAGCACGGAGTATCCCCTACCAGCCAACAGATCGCGGAAGGCATCGGGCTTTCACCCGCTACAGTTTGCCGCTACCTGAAGGTCATGCGTGAGGAGAACATGCTCGACTACGGCGGTGTCAGAAATATCACGACCAGACGCCAGAAGAAGATCCACGATACTTCTTCTCTTGTCCCCGTTCTAGGCTCAGTCTCCTGCGGTGTCCCGAAGTTCGCCGAGGAGAATATCGAGGAATATGTCCGCCTTCCTGTTTCCCTTTTCGGGAAGGGCGACTTCTTTATCCTCAGGGCAAACGGTGACTCTATGATCGAAGCCGGAATAGACAATGGCGACCTGGTGCTTATCCGCCAGACTAATGCCGCCGAGCCAGGCCAGATCGTTGTGGCCCTGATGGATGACGAAGCAACGCTGAAACGGTACTACCCTGAACCCGAATACGGACGAGTTCGTCTGCATCCGGAAAACCGTGAGATGCGTGACATCTATGTCGAAAACTGCGTGATTCAGGGGGTGGCAATCAAAGTCATCAAGGATCTTTGTTAAA
>CAYYEB010000216.1:0-3097 GCA_964470725.1 uncultured Lachnospiraceae bacterium
ATGAATGAAAATACATGCCGCAAGTGGGCGGAAGGCGATCCGGTAATGGAAGAATACCACGACCGCGAGTGGTGCAAAGTAAACCATGAGGACCGGTTCGAGTTTGAAATGCTCTGTCTTGAGGGCGCAAGTGTCGGACTATCCTGGCGCACGATATTACATAAGAGGGACGCCTATCGGAAGGCCTTCCATCATTTTGATATTGCAAAGTGTGCCGCGATGAGTGATGAGGAACTGACGAAACTTTTGAATGATCCCGGACTTATCCGCAACCGCAGTAAAATCTTCAGTGTGCGGTCCAATGCGCAGGCGGTGATGAAGCTGGAGAAAGAATACGGAAGCTTTGACACTTACCTGTGGAGTTTTACGGATGGAAAGCAGATAGACGGGAAGTGGGAACGCCCGGAAGATGTTCCCACGGAAACAGAGCTGTCGAAAAAACTGTGTAAGGATATGAAAAAGCGGGGATTCAAATTTGTCGGGCCGGTCATCACATATTCCTTTTTACAGTCCATTGGTATGGTCAATGACCATCTGGCAAGCTGTAAATACAGGTAGTTTCCCTGTTCGGAAAAGAAAAAGGTGATTTGCACATTTGCCGGCATGTGATACCATAAAATGCATAAAAGAAGAAAGCTTTGCACGAACGTGCAGAAAGAGGTCAGCTGTGCGGATCCTGGTTCTTGGATATTATTATTCGTCAAATCTCGGCGATGCAGTCATCTGTGAATGCGTAGCATCGATTTTAAAAAAATATTTCCCGGATGATGAGATTATCATTCGCGATGTCTGCGGGCGCACCGAATTTCCGGCAAACGGATCAGAAGGAATTCATATTTCAGATGATGTTCTTGAGGAAGAACCGGAAAAGGCGGAGGAGCGAATCCTTCTGGAATATCAGAAGCATTATCGGAAAATGCGCTTTGCCGAAAATGCAAGCCGCTTTACGCCGTTTGATCTGGAATATATCCGGGAAGCAAAAAAGATGGCGGGAAGATCCGAGAAGATCCGGAAAATTGCAAAAACAGACTGCGATGCGGTTGTCTTTGCCGGAGGCCAGATGTTTATGGACAGCCTCATGGTGTGTATGAACTATTTTATTCATGCATTCCGGCGGCGTGGCATACCGATTTTCATCAACGCCTGCGGCACAGGACCGGTGTCAAGCCGGACGATAAAAAAACAGACGTCAGAGTTCCTTATGGATCCCTGTGTCAAATGGATATCCTGCCGTGACCATGCGGATCTTGTGACGAAACGGTATCTGAAGGGGACGAAAAAAGCGGTGGAAGTTTCGGATCCCGCACTTTGGTCGGATCAGGTGTATGAGCGTTTTCTGACGGGATCCTTGGGGCAAGATAAAAAAACCGATGCGAATGGGCGGAAACGTTCAGAAGAAAAATCCGTAATCGGGCTCGGTATCATGCTCCCCTACAATATGAATCAGAAAAAGCTCGTCACATTCTGGAAGCGGATGATAGGCTATCTGGACAACCGGGAAATTCCGTGGATGGTTGCCTTAAACGGCGGAGAGATGGATTACGCATTCGCAGTCAGTGTGCTCACTCAGATACCGCAATATGAGGAACATCCGGAAGATAAGATTCTTTCTGTTCCGCACAGGCCGGAAGAACTTGTGCAGCAGATCTCAAAGCTGCGAGGGCTGATCTCTTTCCGGCTGCATAGCCACATCATAGCCGCATCTCTTAAGGTTCCGACCGTTGCCGTTGTGTGGGACGATAAGGTCCGTGCCTTTTTTGAGAAAATCGGACATCCGGAGCGCTGCTTTCGAATTTCGGATCCGCCGGAGATCATCTGGAAGGCGTTTGAACAGGCAGAAGCGGAAGGAACTGAGTTTGAACGCATTGAAGAGCAGAGAACAGCGTCCGCAAAGAAGTTAAGAGATGCGATAAAAGCAGAGTTCTCCGAAGAAGCAGATTACTGAAGACGGAAATAAAATATTCTGTTATACGTACAGAAACCGGATAAAACAGATCCCCCGGACGCGAATCTAAAACGATTTTGAGCGCCGGGGGATCTGTTTTGACGGTGAAAGGTATCGGTGCGGGTGCAGAACGAAGAGACACTTACCGGAACGTGTCCTTATCTGTCAGACATTCGGAGGCAATCATACGAAGTCTGCGTTTGATCTGTGAGCGGAACATATCTTTATCACCGGCCTTTTTGACCTTACGGATATAGATATCGGAAATAAACATATAATCTTCCGCCAGGCCCGCTGACAGCTTGGCACGGATTTTCGGATCCTCGGTCCGGGCAAGGATATCTTCTCTGAGTGCAATGGCCCTCTTTTTGATTTCCACTCTTCTCTGTCCGGTGAGGCTGCCCTTGTGCATGCGATAGGAGTAGAGAATCTCCGGAAGAAAATAGAACTTGAATTTTTCATACGCGCGGAGCCAGAAATCATAGTCTTCTACGAGAAACTTGGAAGTGTCGTACCCTCCCAGTTCTTCGTGAACTTTTCTGCGATACATGAAACAGGCTGCGACGGTATCCTTATAATAAATGTCGTCAAGATCCTTCGGATAATCACGGACCGCATACGGTTTTCCGTTTTCGTCGATATACTGCTGCATTCCATAGACAAGATCGACATCGGGATGTTCGTCCAGAGTTTCTACCATGCGCTTAAGAAAATTCGGATGGAGGATGTTGTCATCCGAGGTCCAGGTGAAAAGTTCTCCCGACGCGCGGGCAAAACCGTTATTTAAACTCTGCGGAAGTTTACTGTTCTTTTCATTCGTGTAAACCTTGATACGCGGATCCTTTGCAGCATACTTTTCTGCAATTTCCAGAGAATGATCCGTGGAAGCGTCATTGACAATAATCAGTTCAAAATCCGTGAATGTCTGTCTTATGATGCTGTGGAGTGCTTTTTTTAGATACCGTTCTCCGTTATATACCGGAAGCACAATGGATACTTTCATTTTGATTTGCCTTTCCATGGCGGGTGAGTAATCACCGAAGGCCGTTTATTCTGTATTGAAAAATCTTATCTTAGGATACCATGCGGACTTTTTTCAGTAAAGCAAAGCCTGCAGTAAGAGGCTTTCTTGACAGTTTTGGAACAGGAGTT
>CAYYEB010000217.1:0-3092 GCA_964470725.1 uncultured Lachnospiraceae bacterium
TTTTCCGCAAAATAGTTGTTGACAATTCTCTTAAGTAGGAATATATTACTGTATAGATGTTAGCACTCCGATACATCGAGTGCTAACACAGAAACAAAATCTCAGAGAAAGGAAGCGGGAAAGAGTGGAACTGGACGCAAGAAAAGCGAAGATCCTCGATGCGATCATACAGACGTATATGACAACCGGTGAACCGGTCGGATCCAGAACAATTTCAAAGTACACAGATCTTCACCTCAGTTCCGCAACTATTCGAAATGAGATGAGTGATCTGGAGGAGATGGGCTATATCGTTCAGCCGCATACCTCCGCGGGGCGCATTCCGACAGATAAAGGGTATCGCCTTTATGTAAATCATCTGCAGGAACAGCATAAGAAGGAAACCGAAAGTGCACAGCAGACGCAGGCAGTGAACAGCCTGATGATTGCAAAGACAAACAAGATGGAAGAACTGCTGAAGATGGTAGTTCAGTATCTTGCAAGTAATACACAGTACACGACGATGATTTCCGCTCCGTCATATAAAAAAAATAAAGTGAAGTTCATCCAGCTTTCGAAGCTTGGCCCACGGCAGCTCCTGAATGTGGTCGTCATTGATGGCAACATCGTAAAGAACCACATCCTTGATCTGCAGGAGGACATCACGGATGAACAGGTGTTAAAGCTCAATCTTTTACTGAACACCAGATTGAACGGACTTTCACTTGCAGACATTAACCTCGGACTTATTTCCAATATTAAGGAAGAGGCCGGCGGACATTCCGCAATCGTCAACGATGTGCTGGATACAATCGCTGAAGTAATCCGTGCAGAAACCGATGAGGACATGCAGATCTATACGAGCGGCGCGAACAACATCTTCCGTTATCCGGAACTGGCTGAGGGAGAGAAGGCAAGCAAGCTCATCTCCACTTTGGAGAAAAAAGATTCGCTGCAGGAACTTGTGCGGGATACCGAACAGAATGAGAAAAACGGCGATGATGGAATTCAGGTTTACATCGGCGATGAGAACAGCGATGAGTCGATGAAGGATTGCAGCGTTGTGACAGCCAGTTATGATCTTGGCGATGGACTTCAGGGGACGATCGGAATTATCGGTCCGAAACGGATGGACTACAAAAAGGTCATGAAAAATCTGGAGACTATGAAGGACTCACTGAATGAGGCATTCAGCAATCGTCCGGCCATAGCGGATAAGAAACAGGAAAGCGAGGACTCGACAAACAGTGAGTAGTACAGAAGACAAGAACTCTGCTGAGACAGAAGAGGAAAAAAAGACAGAAGCAGAGTCTGCAGCCGATGAAAAAGCAGCCGACAAAGCGCCGGAAGCAGAAGCACAGGGCTCTGAAATAAAGATAGATTCGGAAACTGCTGAAGATAAGAAGGATACTTCTTCCGAGGATAAAAAAACGGAGGAAGATCAGAAGTCAGCAGCTTCTGATAAAGAAACAGAAAGCAGCGCTTTAAAGCATCAGATGAAGAAAGAACTGGAAAAGAAGGATACGCAGATCAAGGATCTGACGGATCGATATCAGAGAACGCTTGCGGAATATCAGAACTTCCGCACTAGATCTGAAAAAGAAAAGTCGGACATGTATGGATTTGCAGTCCGGGATGTTATGGAGAAGATCCTTCCGGTTCTCGACAATCTGAAGCGGGGCCTGCAGCAGATTCCGGAGGATTCCAAGGATGATGCATTTGCCAAGGGAATGGTTCAGCTGCAGAAGCAGTTTGAAAAAGCCCTCGACGATATCGGCGTAAAACCGATAGAAGCGGTTGGCAAGGAATTTGATCCGAATCTTCACAATGCAGTGATGCATGTGGATGATGATTCCGTTGGTGAAAATATCATCGTTCAGGAATTCCAGACCGGATATACCTACAAGGGAATTGTCGTAAGACATTCTATGGTGCAGGTAGCCAATTAAAGAAAGAAGACAGTATTTAGAAATAGAAAACCTATCAGGAGGCAATTATTATGAGTAAGATTATTGGTATCGATTTAGGTACAACAAACAGCTGCGTGGCAGTTATGGAAGGTGGAAAGCCAACTGTCATCCCGAACTCTGAGGGTGCAAGAACAACACCGTCTGTAGTCGCATTTACAAAGAATGGTGAGCGTCTTGTCGGCGAGCCGGCAAAGCGTCAGGCAGTTACAAACGCTGCAAATACAATTTCTTCCATTAAAAGAAAAATGGGTACCTCAGAGAAGGTAACCGCCGGTGGAAAGGAATACACACCGGAACAGATTTCCGCTATGATCCTTCAGAAACTGAAGGCAGATGCAGAAGCTTATACAGGTGAGAAGATCACGGAAGCAGTCATCACAGTTCCGGCTTACTTCAATGACTCTCAGCGTCAGGCAACCAAGAATGCAGGTAAGATCGCAGGCCTTGATGTAAAGCGTATCATCAACGAGCCGACAGCTGCAGCTCTGGCATATGGCCTTGACAATGAACAGGATCAGAAGATCATGGTTTATGACCTTGGTGGTGGTACATTCGATGTTTCCATCATTGAGATCGGTGATGGCGTCATCGAAGTTCTTGCAACAAACGGTGATGGACATCTCGGCGGCGATGACTTCGATCACAAGATCGCACAGTACATGATTGATGACTTCAAGAAGAAGGAAGGCATTGATCTTTCCAAGGATACAATGGCTCTTCAGAGAATTGAAGAGGCAGCTGAGAAAGCAAAGAAGGAACTTTCTTCTGCAACAACAACCAATATCAACCTTCCGTTCATTACAGCAACACAGGATGGACCGAAGCATTTTGATATGGATCTGACACGTGCAAAGTTCGATGAACTGACAAGAGATCTGGTAGACAGAACGGTTGCTCCGGTTCAGAGAGCTATGCAGGATGCAGGCCTGACCAACAGTGATATTTCCAAGGTACTTCTGGTCGGCGGTTCTACTCGTATCCCGGCCGTTGTGGATAAGGTAAGAGCTCTGACAGGCAAGGAGCCGTCCAAGAACCTCAACCCGGATGAGTGCGTAGCACTTGGTGCTTCCATTCAGGGCGGTAAACTTGCAGGTGATAAGGGTGCCGGCGATATCCTTCTTCTGGATGTCACACCGCTTTCAC
>CAYYEB010000218.1:0-3078 GCA_964470725.1 uncultured Lachnospiraceae bacterium
CATGTTTACAGGGGTTGTTCCCGCGTGAGCGGGGGTGATCCCAGCGATTTCGCACAGCTTGGCCTGAACTATACGTTGTTCCCGCGTGAGCGGGGGTGATCCTGAAAGTTCTGAATCAAAACTCTACTTTGAGTGGTTGTTCCCGCGTGAGCGGGGGTGATCCTAAAAACAGTTAAAGCATTGTACTCCGAGTTGCGTTGTTCCCGCGTGAGCGGGGGTGATCCTCATCGGCCATGAAAACCGACCATGTTGCTTTAGTTGTTCCCGCGTGAGCGGGGGTGATCCTGTTTCTCAGAGATCCGGGACAATATTAAATGTGTTGTTCCCGCGTGAGCGGGGGATTCAAAGACATTCATATTCGCAAACCATATAAAAGGAGAAAAATTATGGCAGAAAACAGTATACAGAGCTTTTTTGACCTGCCTGTTTATCAGGATGATATGCAGACAATGCTTGAGAAACACAATATTGAAAAACTTATCCAATATGAGCGTTACTGCCGCGATAACGGCATGTTCCGTGAAATGGAAAAATGCTACGCTGTGGATTCCCATGTGAAGATCACGTGGTTTGATGGAAATGGAAGAGAATTTGTCAGAAGGTCCGCGAAGATGGCTGAAGGCCGGAAAACGGATCCGTATTTCATGCCGAAGCATAAGATTTACAACACATTTGTATGGCTGAACGGCAATAAGGCCATAGCAGAATGCCAGTGCATGATGTTCAATTACCATACGATTGAAGGTACAGTCTATAATCGTGAAGGGTTTGCGAGACTGCTGTACAGGGTAGAAAAGATTGATGGCATCTGGCAGGTGGAATCAATGGACTGTATCTACGAGCGGGACTTCATGGTACCTGTAGTTCCGGGAACAGGACGAAAATTCACTGA
Source organism: uncultured Lachnospiraceae bacterium (assembly GCA_964470725.1). Taxonomy (GTDB): domain Bacteria; phylum Bacillota; class Clostridia; order Lachnospirales; family Lachnospiraceae; genus Chordicoccus. Next base: position 893 of record CAYYEB010000218.1, read on the forward strand.
AGAAGAGTTTTCAAAATATCGTAAAAGTTATAAGTGTATCTCATGGATATTTGATCATACAGGAATGCCCTGTTCCATGGATGAAGCCGGAGATGACAGACCGGAGACGGTTGAAAAACTGTATCATGAAGCCAGTGAATGGCTTTTCAGTGAGTAAAACAATAATCCGGAAGGATTGAGCTAAGCGTCCTCCTTCGGCATCTTCCTCATTTCATCACCAAGGAAGGCAACAGCCATAATAAACGATATCAGGTCGGAGACCGGCTCAGCCAGCATCACGCCATTAATTCCGAAGAATTTCGGAAGTATGATTAGTAGCGGAATAATGAATCCGACCTGCTTTGTAAACGACAGTATCGCTCCCTTTCCGGCCTTCCCAATCGACGGGAAGAATGTGGCCGTACATATCTGAACGCCGTTCAAAAATACAAAGAACATAAATGTCCTCATGTATTTTACAGCAAATTTATAATAAAGCTCGTCATTTCCGGCAGTTCCGAAAATAGAAATGATCTGTCTCGGAAAGATCTCAAATCCGGCCCACATGATCACGGAAATAATGACGGCTGCCGTAAGGAAGAGCTTCACTGTCCTGCGGACGCGGGTATATTTCCGGGCTCCGTAATTGTAACTGCAGATTGGCTGCGCTCCATTGATCAGACCGATAATCAGCGACGTGAAGATAACATAGATCTTCATGACAATTCCGGCTGCAGCGATCGGTGTCTCTGCACCATAAATTGAATTTGTGCCATAGATTCTGAGTATATTGTTGGTAACAACCTGTACAAGAAGGTTCGATCCCTGGAAAATAAGGGAGTTCAGTCCGAGCTTACAGATATCAAGAATGACTCCGATCCGCGGCAGAAAGTCAGATGCTTCAAAATGCACCGACTTGAATCGGAAGAAATACACACCAAGCATCAATGCAGATACGATCTGACTGATTACCGTAGCCCAGGCTGCCCCGGCAATTCCCCAACCGCATACAAAAATAAAAATAGGGTCCAATATGGTGTTCAGTACAGCTCCTGCGACAATGGAAACCATGGAATAGGTGGAACTTCTGTCGGCGCGTACAAGCGGATTCGTTCCGGTAGAAAAGAGCAGAAAGGGAATACCAAACGATGTGATACCTGTGTACTCCATTGCATATGGCATGATCTTTTCAGTCGCGCCAAAAGCCGTAAGCATCGGTCGAAGAAAAATTCTGACGAGGATACAGATCGCGATTCCTGCGATGATGAGCGTTGAAACAGCAGTGCCTGCATATCTTCTTGCCTTTTCATCGTTCTTCTTTCCAAGTTCCAGATTGAAGCCGGAGGCAGAACCGAGTCCCGTCATGAGACCTATGGCCATACAGATTGTAGTCACCGGAAATGCCACTGATGTCGCCGCATTTCCCAGTTTTCCGACTCCTTGCCCTATGAAGATCTGGTCAACGATATTATAGAGAGCATTGACCACATTTGCGATCATAGCCGGAAGCGCCAGTGAGAACAGCAGCGGTCCTAAAGGCCTTGTTCCAAGTGGATTTTCAGTTTTCTTTACTGATGTTGCCATATCCGTCATTTCCCTTCCTCAAAATATTTTTGCCTTTCCCACGGTTTTCTGCAGCAGACTCAGGACTCTTCCCACGAAAAGCGCAGAGATAATAGTGGCAATACCAAAACCTACCAGGTGATGCGTGCCGATGAATCCGATCAGCACAGATACAATGACGCAGACACAGTCATAGATGACTTTCACAGATCCGATAGATCTGGAAGTGACGCGACTGACTGCCTGAATGGTGCCCGTCGGCGGATCAAGGACGAGATTCATGGCCACAAGCACCATAATGCCAAAGGCTGTGAAGAATATACTGCCGCACAGAAACAGAATCTGTGTAAAGATATTTGTGGCATTTGGCAGAATCGCATCCCAGAAATCAATGACGAAGCCGAAAAGAAATGAAATTGGCAGCTGCAGAATAATGGATGGGTAATATTTCTTCTCACTTAAAATAAACTGAATGGCAATGTTGATCAGATAGAAGAAAATTGACAGGATGCCCAGAGTCAGAGGAATTATTTTTGATACAACATAGGGAATGCTGTTGATAGGTGAAATGCCCAGCTGGCATTTTACACATAAGACAATGCCAAAGCACTGAATAAATACGCCGATAATGTAGATGATAATTC
>CAYYEB010000219.1:0-3078 GCA_964470725.1 uncultured Lachnospiraceae bacterium
AGAAGATATGCAAATATCGGTGATGTAATCGTTGCTTCTGTTAAAGATGCAACACCCGGCGGCGTTGTCAAGAAGGGCGATGTTGTCAGAGCAGTTGTTGTCCGTACGAAGCACGGTGCTCGCAGAAAAGACGGCTCTTACATCAAGTTTGATGAAAATGCAGCAGTCATCATCAAGGACGACAATACACCGAGAGGAACTCGTATCTTTGGACCGGTTGCCCGTGAGCTCCGTGAGAAGCAGTTCATGAAGATTGTTTCTCTTGCTCCGGAAGTATTATAAGGAGGAACCTCGAAGATGGCATCATTAAAGATTAAGAAGGGCGATACCGTTAAGGTTATCGCCGGTAAAGATAAAGACAAGGAAGGCAAAGTCCTTTCTGTCAATGCAAAGAAGCACACCGTCGTTGTGGAAGGCGCTAATATGATCACAAAGCATCAGAAACCTTCTGCAGCAAATCAGCAGGGCGGCATTGTGAATAAGGAAGCTCCGCTTGATATTTCCAATGTCATGCTGGTAGTGGACGGACAGCCGACAAGAGTAGGCTTCCGTTTTGAAGACGGTAAGAAGGTACGCTTTGCCAAGAAGACAGGCAAGACGATCGACTGAGAAAGGGGGAGAAGATTTTGAGCAGACTGAAAGAACAGTACGATAATGAAATCGCTGCAGCAATGCAGAAAAAGTTTGAATACAAGAATCCGATGGAAATCCCGAAGCTCGTCAAGATCGTTGTGAATATGGGTGTCGGCGAGGCAAAGGAAAATGCAAAGCTTCTGGATGCAGCTGTTGCTGATATGGAGACCATCACAGGACAGCATGCGATCCGTACAAAGGCTAAAAAGTCCATCGCGAACTTCAAGATTCGTGAAGGACAGCCGATCGGCTGCAAGGTCACACTGAGAGGCGAGAGAATGTATGATTTTGCTGATCGTCTCATCAACCTTGCACTTCCGCGTGTCCGTGACTTCCGCGGTGTCAATCCGAACGGATTTGACGGCAGAGGAAATTATGCTCTCGGTATCAAAGAACAGCTGATTTTCCCGGAAATTGAATATGACAAGATCGATAAAGTTCGCGGCATGGATATTGTATTCGTTACAACAGCAAAGACCGATGAAGAAGCGCGTGAACTGCTTAAGCTTTTCAACATGCCGTTTGCTAAGTGATAAGGAGTTAAATTCATATGGCTAAATTATCAATGAAGATTAAACAGGCTAGAAAGCCTAAGTTCTCTACAAGAGAGTATACACGCTGCAGAATCTGCGGTCGTCCGCATTCCGTACTGAGAAAATACGGTATCTGCCGTATCTGCTTCCGTGAACTTGCATACAAGGGCGAGATCCCGGGCGTAAAGAAGGCATCCTGGTAATATCCGGTACCGGCTACGGTACTCATTTTCTTTGAATTTTGAGAAAGGAGAGTAATCTTATGATTACGACAAACGATCCGATCGCAGATATGCTTACAAGAATCCGTAATGCAGTTACTGCGAAACATGATACAGTCGATATTCCGGCATCCAAGATGAAGATCTCTATCGCAGATATTCTGTTAGACGAAGGATTTATCGAAAAATATGATCTGACCGGCGAGGGCGTCAACAAGAACATTCATGTTGTGCTGAAGTACGGAAAAGACAAGAACGAAAAAGTTATTTCCGGTATCAAGAGAATTTCCAAACCGGGTCTTCGTATTTACGCAAGCTGCGAGGATCTCCCGAAGGTACTTGGCGGACTCGGAATTGCAATCATTTCCACAAGCCAGGGCGTTATGACAGACAAGAAGGCCAGAAAGCTTGGCGTTGGCGGAGAAGTACTGGCATACGTTTGGTAATATAAATAAGTTTATGCACTGAAAACAGAAGAGACGAAAAAGAGCTCTTCCGACAATTTAAGTCACAGGAGGACAGAACATGTCACGAATTGGCAGAATGCCGGTCCCGGTTCCAGCTGGTGTCACAGTGGATATCAAGGACAACAATGAAGTCACGGTAAAGGGACCGAAGGGCACCCTGACAAGAACATTTGATCCGGCTATGCACATCGAACTCAAGGACAATGAGGTCGTTGTTACAAGACCGAATGATCTGAAGAAGAATAAAGCACTGCACGGCCTCACTCGTGCGCTGATTCACAACATGGTGACAGGCGTTACAGAGGGATATACCAAGACTCTTGAGGTCAACGGTGTTGGTTATAGAGCAAACAAGCAGGGAAAGAAGCTTGTCCTTTCTCTGGGGTACAGCCATCCGGTGGAAATGACAGATCCGGAAGGTCTGGAGTCCAAAGTAGACGGAAATAAGATCATCATTTCCGGAATCAGCAAGGAAGCTGTCGGACAGTATGCAGCTGAAATCCGGAGCAAGAGAGCACCGGAGCCTTATAAGGGCAAGGGTATCAAGTATGCTGATGAAGTGATCCGTCGCAAAGTCGGTAAGACAGGTAAGAAGTAAAGAAAGGAGAGTGTGAGGAATGATTAAGAAGCCATCCAGAACCGAGATTCGCGAAAAGAAGCACAGAAGAATCCGCGGACATTTAAGCGGAACAGCTGAATGCCCGAGACTTTGTGTATTCCGCAGTAATAAGCACATCTATGCACAGGTTGTTGATGATGTGGCCGGAAAGACCCTCGTAGCTGCAAATACTCTCCAGGCCGATGTAAAAGACGGACTGCAGTATACAGATAATGTGGAAGCAGCAGCTAAGGTTGGTAAGACAATCGGTGAAAGAGCTGTAGCTGCCGGCATCAAACAGGTTGTATTTGATCGTGGTGGATTCCTTTATACAGGAAAAATCCAGGCACTTGCGGATGCTGCTCGTGAAGCAGGACTTGATTTCTAATAGGAAAGGGAAAACACATGAGACCAAATAATAACAGAAGAAACAGAGAAGAAGATAACGGCATGGAAGACAGAGTCGTTGCGATCAAGCGTGTTACAAAGGTCGTAAAGGGTGGCCGTAACATGCGCTTCTCAGCACTGGTCGTTGTCGGAGACCGTAACGGACACGTAGGTGCGGGTCTCGGCAAGGCAGCTGAAATTCCGGAAGCAATTCGCAAGGGCAGAGAAGATGCTCAGAA
>CAYYEB010000220.1:0-3053 GCA_964470725.1 uncultured Lachnospiraceae bacterium
ACGTGTGTGACAAGATTCGAACTCGCGACCTTCTGATCCGTAGTCAGACGCTCTATCCAGCTGAGCTACACACACATCTTAACATAAATACTGTTTCCCAACAGCATGTAATATCATACTGCCGGGAAACAGGAAAGTCAAGACATTTTTTTAGGAAACTTTTGAATTCAGTCCTGGAACAGCGGTGTGGAGTAATAACGGTCACCGGAATCCGGAAGAATGGCAACGATTGTCTTGCCCTTGTATTCCGGCTTCTGTGCCAGCTTCACTGCACCCTTAAAAGCTGCACCGGAAGAAATACCTACCAGAACGCCTTCCTTGTGAGCAATCAGCTTTGCTGTCTCAAATGCTTCGTCGTTTTCGATTGTCACAACGCCCTTGTAAAGCTTTGTATCCAGAACTTTCGGAACAAATCCTGCACCAATTCCCTGAATCTTATGCGGTCCGCCATGGCCTTCGGAAAGTACAGGAGATGTAGCCGGCTCAAGAGCCCAGATATCGATATCCGGATTCTTCTCCTTCAAATATTTGCCGGTACCTGTCAGAGTTCCGCCTGTGCCGACACCTGCGATCAGAACATCTACCTTTCCGTCCGTGTCATTCCAGATTTCCGGTCCTGTTGTCTTATAGTGAGCTGCCGGGTTTGCCGGGTTGTCAAACTGCTCCGGAACGAAGCTGTTCGGTGTCTTTTCCGCAAGTTCATTTGCTCTTGCGATAGCTCCCTTCATACCCTTTGACCCGTCTGTCAGAACGATTTCAGCGCCATAGGCCTTCAGAATGTTACGGCGTTCTACGGACATTGTCTCCGGCATTGTCAGGATGACATGATAGCCTTTGGCTGCAGCGATGGACGCAAGTCCGATACCTGTATTTCCGGATGTCGGCTCGATAATTGTGGAACCCGGCTTCAACTTGCCTTCTTTTTCAGCTGTTTCGATCATTTCCTTCGCAATTCTGTCCTTGACAGATCCTGCCGGATTGAAATACTCGAGTTTTGAAAGAATTGTTGCCTCAAGTCCCAGTTCTTTTTCAATGTTTTTGAATTCAACGAGCGGTGTTCCGCCAATCAGCTGCGTTGCGCTTGTGTAGATCTTTGCCATGAGTTTTGTTCCTCCTGTTTTATAATGAAGTGCTTCTCCTTAAAGCCGGCAAATTCCGGCTCCTGTTCTGATACCAGCTCATATCTGCTTACGCAAATGAGACTACCGCTTTTGTTGATTCTTCTCTATTTCCTAGCGGTATGCTATGAATTATAATCAAATACGGCTTCTTGTCAAGACCTGATGTAAAATTTTTCCTGTATACAGTAAAAGTTTGTAGCTTGACAGAATCCTGTATCCGCAGTACGATGTCTTCATATCATAGTAAAGCAATAGGAAAGTGGAGATTAAGAAATGAAAATATCAACGAAAGGAAGATACGCGCTCCGGATTATGCTCGATCTCGCACTTCATAATTCCGGAGAACTTGTACCATTAAAGGACATTGCGAAGCGGCAGGATATGACCGTAAAGTACATGGAACAGATTATTGCTCCGCTTGTAAAGGGTGGATTTGTATTCAGTCTTCGCGGTTCGAACGGAGGATATCGTCTGGCAAGAAAGCCTTCTGAGTACACCTGCGGTGAGATTCTGCGCTGTCTGGAAGGACCGCTTGTTCCGACAGCCTGCCTGGAAGTGGAGGGAACGGTCAATTGCCCTCGTGCAGAAGAATGTGCGACACTGCCGTTCTGGAAGGGACTGAACCGGGTCATTAACGACTATGTCGACAGCGTGACTCTGGAAGATCTCGTCAACCAGGAAATTGCAAGCAACGATTACGTTATCTAATTAAAATATTCCTACTTCTTAAAACCCAAAATCAGAATATTCCGTTGCGAGACGTCCGCTCAGCTCGTCTCGCTTCGAAGTATTCTGATTTTGAAGTCTCGGAACCATTTTTTCTTTTTTACATAATCGCCTGCAGCACAATTCCCGAGATCACCGACACCACATAAAGGGTAATCGTGACCATCAGATTTTCTTTCTTGCTGCGGTTCGTTCTCCACAAGATGACCATTCCAAGGCCTGCTCCTGCGCAAAGTCCTGCAATTGCAGATCCGAAACTGATTGCTCCCTCCATATACAGTTCCGTCAGAATCACTGAGGCAGCACAGTTCGGTATCATTCCGATGAGTGCCGCCAGAACCGGCTGAAAGATCGTATTCGAAAGCAATATTCTGGATACTCCCTTCATTCCCACAACTTCCAGCAGCAGATTCAGCGCGAATGTAAACACAAACAGGAAGAGAAATACTTCGAGAGTGTGGCGAATGGCCGATCCCAGTATACTTTCCCCCTCGTTCTCGCCGCCCACATTTTCGCACAGTTCATGCAGATCCTGACGCTTCATCGCATGTTGGGAACGAAATACATGCGTCAGAAATTCAATCAGGTATCCCCAGATAAGAGCCAGAATGATCTTCACGACGATCAGTTTTAAGACGTCCTTTGCATGCCCCGGATCAGACATCAGAATGACCGCCGCCTCATCGGAGGTGGAAAGATACACGGCAATCAATGTTCCAAGGGAAATGACACCGCCTGCATAAAAATCCGAGGCCATGATTGAAAAGCCGCACTGCGGTATACATCCGAGAAGAGCTCCGACCAGTGGTCCCAGTTTGTTGACCCTTGCAAGGGTTCGATTCATCCAGTCCGCGGCGTGATGCTCCAGAAGTTCCAGCAGCCAGAAGGCCACAAACAAAAACGGCAGATCACGCAAACAGTCCTTTGCCGCATCAAGCAGTACATCTAAAATCACAGTGATTCCTCCCATCATAAAAACAGTTGTATCCGAATAAGGATTCGCACGGCTCCTCAGCACTTCGCATAAGTCTACGCACGGCTACATTGCTTCGCAATTCCCGCCGTGCTAACCAGCATTCGGAAATCGCCCCGCTCGCATTCACTCGCGTGGCTTTTTTCCTCATACCTGTTGTGGTTGCATATGGCAGCATGATTACGCAAGCAAGCTTGCAATCATGCTGCCGCATGCAACCGACTTATACACTA
>CAYYEB010000221.1:0-3052 GCA_964470725.1 uncultured Lachnospiraceae bacterium
CTTTTACGTTTAATTCTGACCCACCATAGTACCCGGTTTGTTTACACTAATGCGGGTCAGTTTTCAATGTAAATCCTGTTTTTTTCGTTAAAAATTGACCCACCTGATTAGAGAATCTCCAGATGATAGCCATTCTGCTCCAGTGATACTTTGTCCACGCAAATCCGGCGCGACACTGGATCCAGCAAAACATAGCGGCTCAGTTCTAACAATCGGTCTCCAATCAGCGTTTGAATCAGTCCCTCCATCGCTTTTGCCCGCTCTGCATGTTGTCCCTGATTTTCAGTGACAGAAACAGGGAGTGGTTCTGAATTACAGAGCTGATCCAGGCTGAGAAACAAGTCTTCCGGTTCTTTACCAGATTGGACAGTATCACGAAACACGTCCTGTACTTCGTCGTAAACATAGCGATTCGATTTCATAATACGACGCAGCACGAAATACGGTTGTTTTAGCCCGTACCGGCCTCGGACATGATCGTACATGGCCATTCGGCCTTCGGTATTGTAGATTTCTATCAGCTCCGGGAAATCTTTTTCTTTTACAACAGCCATAGCTATTTTTCTCCTTTGACACGATAGCTTTCTCCCGCTATACTAAGGATGTGGCAGTGATGCACCAGACGATCCAGAATTGCGGCAGCTGCTATTTTTCCGGTAAAAATTTCATCCCATCTGCCAAGCGGCAGGTTGGTGGTGATTATGAGGGAGTTCTTTTCGTATCTCTGGCGGACAACCTGAAAGAAAAGGCTCTCTTTTTCTTTGTCCATTTTCAGATAGGACAATTCATCTATAATCAGCAGAGGTATCTTCTGCAGTTCTGCGAAGGTTTCCTTCAGTGTTCCGTTCTGCATTGATTCTGTCAGATGATCCATCAGATCATTTGCATTTGCAAACAGAACCTTCTTCCCTGCGTTACAGGCCTGAATACCGATGCCTGTAGCAATCATTGTCTTTCCGACTCCAGGTGGTCCAACAATCAGGACATTTTCTCCGGCGTCCAGAAAGCGGAGCGTGCCAAGTTCTCTGATCTTGTCCGGATCCAGAGATGGATTAAAGGAATAATCGATCTGATCCAGTGTTTTCATGTACTCAAATCCGGCATGATCCAGAAGGCGTTCACGTCTTCGCCTGCTTTTTCCTTCATCCTCTGTTTTCAGAAGGTTTACAAGGAATTCCTTATAACTGATCTGTTTCTGCTCAGCTTCACGAATCAGCTCCGGATATCTTTCCCGCATATCAACAAGCTTAAAACGTTTCATTGTGTCTATGATATAAGCGTCATTTCCCACCAGAAGCCACCCCGCTTTCTGCCAGATCATAATAATTCAGATCCCGGATCAGGCTATCTTCATCTGATTTCATGGGAAGTACAACATTCGCGGAAGCATCTTCTCCGTCATGCTTTTCCGTCAACGTCTTTAGTGCTTCTCGGCTTTCTTCTTTCAGCATCTTTCGGAATGAATGGATATCCATGGAGTCTTTTTCAACTGCCTGCCCGATAAAGTAATCCAGAAGATCGTGGTCGTAAAGATCTGATAACTCCAGTATCTTTCTGGCGTGATGTGTCGGCTGGTCGAATTTCCGATCCGCGGCGTCAAGATATTTCTTCCCGTTCGTAAACATCTTTGTGAAGTCTCTGCGGATCTGGGGAATCGATGTGCTGACTTTTGGAGCGATGGCTTTGTAATGCTCCTGATTTCTGACAACAGTTCCTTTTTCATCCGCCATTTCAACAGAGAGGATAAATTTTTTATGACTATCGTAAATCAGAATCCGGAATCCATAGACAATCCGGAAGAATACAGTCTTTCCGACGTATCTGACCGGTACACTGTATCTGCTGGCGCCTATACTGACAAAACTGTCAGGACTTACAATCCTGCGCTGAGGCTCCTTCACATAGTATCGGTTCTCCGGAAGTGGAAGCAGCATACTTTTTTCTTCCTGCAGATAGTATTCATCAGGAATGCGTTTCGTTGTTGTATGAACGGTGTTGTTCCATTCCTTTATGAAATCCGTGACTGCTGCATTAAGCTCCTCCATCGTCGCAAATGATCTTCCTTTAACGAATTGCTCTTCGATGTACTGGAAAGGTTTTTCGATTTTCCCTTTCTTCCTAGGCCAATAGCAGGGACAGGCATTCAACTCTGTACCGAGATGACTGGCAAGGAGAAGAGCATGCGGATTGTAGCGGATTTCTTCTTCACTCTTCGGATTGTTTTCCAACACAAGCGCCTTCGGGTTATCGATCAGCAGTTCCTGTGTGACACCGCCGAGTTCTGCAAACAGTTCCTGTATTGCCTCATAAATCGCATCTGCATCATCCTTTAGTGAAAAACAGACCGCTTTTTTTCTGCTGCATGCAAGAATCATTGAAAAACAGTATACATTTCGGATTCGCCCGCCAATCTCCATTTGATAAGGCGACCAGTCGAACTGCGCCTGATCTCCGGGCGGCGTTTCTATCCGGATGGTTGCTTTGGACGATATGAGGCCAACTGTATCTTCATCAATCCGTCGCAGATATCTGTAGACGGGACCTATGCTTCCGGCATAGCCACGTTTTTGAAGCTCCCTGTAGATCCTTGTTCCGTTAAATTCGTATGGGCTGCACCTCCATTCCAGTATCTGATCCTTGTAAGGATCAAGCTTGGAAGAATAACACGATCTGTGATAGTGTGGTTCCTCCTTCTCAGCCAGAAGTTTTCTAACCGTGTTCCGTGATATCGCAAGCTGCTTTGCTATTCCCCGGATTGATGTTCCCTTTCTGTGCAGTTCCTGAACTGCTGCCCACTGCTGCAACTGATACACATCCTTTCTCCTTCCTGTTATCCTAATTTTCAGTAACAGGAAGAGTGTATGGAATCAACTCCAGGTGGGTCAATATTCAATGTAAATTTCAGAAACAGAATTCATGTGTCGAACCATCATTATCGATAAAGGGTGGGTCAATTCTGAACGTTAATCCCGGGTCAGTTTTAAGTGTAAATCAATAGCACTGTCCTTCATTTTTCTTCAATGAACTGAATCTGCACACCGTTTGGATCCGA
>CAYYEB010000222.1:0-3048 GCA_964470725.1 uncultured Lachnospiraceae bacterium
TTCGCGGCGGCCATGATGACATCAGCATCAATCACCTTTTTGTCCATCTGCGCGCCGATTGTCAGCGCATCCGTCATCAGCGTATCAATGATTCTTGGATTTCCCTGCGAAAGAGAATGTACGGCAGACATTGCCGCGTCATCTATGATGGAGTCCGCGCCGCCGGCCACATGGAGTTTGTGTCGTACGTATAATGGGATTTCTTCTGCTGACAAGCCTTTGAAATCGTAATGAACGGTTATTCTTTGTCTGATGGACTCATGTACAGGAAGTGAAAGCCTGCGGTTCAGGTGGGATTCTCCACACAGAATCAAAGAAAAACAGTTCAGCGAATCATATCGGAAGTTCATGATCATCTTGAGATCATTGAGAATGCCGGTAGAAAGTTCCTGTGCTTCATCAATCGCCAGGATAAATGGCTGGTGTCTCTCTTTGTACAGATAGTAAATCTGTTCCTGGATTGCCTTGAAACGGGCGGGTTTCCCGCCGGTCTGTGTCACACCGAGAATGTCACAGAGCTGTTTGTAGAAATCCGTAACGCCGACGGTGGACAGACACAGGTATTCCATGTGATACAGGTTTGGATTGAGTCCTGCCGCGAAACAGCGGAGTACATATGTCTTGCCCATTCCGGGGCGCGCCGTGAATACACCAATGCCCCGGACGTCCTTGAGATAATTCAGGCGATCGGTCATCTCCTTGAAATCAGCGGACGCAAAGTGATCCTTTGTTGTCAGAGACTGTTTGTCAAAAGGGTTGCAGGACAGACCGTAGTACGATGTGAAACTGCTCATGAAGCGCCTCCAATCTTCGAGTAATCGATTTCGATGTTATTGCGTTTTGTATGGCAGTTTTCAACACGGTTGGTGCGGCGAATCGGAAAGTGCTTTTTATCATAGAGAATAAATGCGGTAGTCATGTCATCCGGCTGAAAACGGATCTCAACGGTCTGACCGATGAATTCCATCGGAACATCATAGCTGATCTTGTCTATGGACACTGTAGAATCTTTCTTTACATGACGGCGGATGCGGTTGAGAAAGCATTCATCCAGCCATTCGCGTGAGGCAGGAACCTTAACCTGATCCTTTGTTTTCAGATAACGTTCCATCGGTGTACAGCCGATGCCGGAATGAAGCGAAGTATTGTAGCTGCGCATATATTCCTTCAGCATGCCGTTAAACTGTGCAAGGGAATGAATCGCATTCATGTCCAGACCGTAAAGCCATGTTTCTTTGAGCGTACGCCAGCTGCGTTCAATCTTGGCCTTCGACGCGCCATCGCGGACTCTGGTGTGAAGAAGCACGATGCCAAGGCTTCCGCAGATAAGAGAGAGCTGCTCATTGGAGTAGGAACAGCCATTGTCTACATAAAGTTTTGAAGGCAGGCCGAAAGTTGACACAGCGTCTTTAAGCACTTTCTGGAAGTTCGCGGCGTTATCACTGTAAAACAGTTCTCCGCCGACGAGCATCCGTGAATGGTCATCAATGATCATGATGGCATAAACCCGGCGGGTCTTCCCGTCTTCTGTGATGTGTGGAAGATAGCAGGTATCCGCCTGCCACATACGTCCGAACGCGTCCTCCTCAAACTGTTTCCGGTCCCGGACATTCGGATTGCGGGCCGATTTCAGATCGTTGCGGCGGACAAAACGCTGGACGGTGCAGACACTCACTTTCGGAGAAAGAAATCCTTCATCGATGAGATGGTTATAAATCTGTGTCGCGTTGAGCCTTGGAAACTTTTCCTTGGTCTTGTAGATTTCCTCTATCGCCGTATCTGACAGTGCTCTTGTAGACCCTTTGTCAGAACGCGTCTGCGGCATGAGAGCGTCAAATCCGTGTTTTTTATACAAAGAAGTCCACTTCTCGATCGTCTTGTAGCGATAGGAGACAGTACTTCCATCCGGAAGCGTTAAGGGTTTTTCGGTGATTCTTTTGTAGTACGCGGTTGCACTGGCATCAGGAAAAAGGCCCTGGATGACCGGAGCAATCAAGGCAAAACGAAACTGTGCGATTTCAGTTGCTTTGGCAAGATCATCATTCGCATATGTATCACTCATAGCATCATTACCTCCTTTCCAGCATCGTAGATCCCGGAAAGAGTCCGGTCTATGAACGGGTTCTGGAAAAAAGATTTCCGTTTGCCATGTGATCATATGCGCCGTCAGGAGTATGCCGGATTGGCGTGTGACTGCAGAAACGAAAAGCCGGTCCGCATGAAAAACGCATGGAGGAATTCTGATGGCATAGTCTGATGATCGATATACTGTAAGAGTGCCGCTGGCTCCTGTTCTTTGCTTATAACAAGGCCAACCCAAAGTTCTCGATGATTAAGATAAAATCGCTTCATGCGGTACAGCGTCGGCGGTGCAATCTGAAACCTTTCGCAGATCTGAGCTACCGTCCGGCTGCGGCGGAAGTAGGATTTGAGAACCTGGAGAATAAACCGAAGGCTGTACTGACAGTACGGAATGAGCATGTCCTTCAGAAGAGCATGGGTATGACCGCAGGCACATTTGACGCGACAGATGTCTACCCGGTAAGTTTCCGGTTTTCCTTTCCGCAGATCGATTACATAGCGGGAATAATGCCCGTGATTTTCAAACATTCCTCTGGCTCTGCAGGCCGGACAATGCGCGGCGGAAAGATCAGGTATATTTGTTTTCGGATATGTAAAAAGATTCTGTTCGGATTTGTGCTTCAGGATGTTGCAATTGAATGAATTTCTCCTTATCATAGAATTGTCGCTTGCCACACGGATCTTCCGTGTGTGCATAGTGCTAAGGAGAAGATCGGTGCTGGTCGGGCGAGGGATCTTCTCCTTTTTTTCTCCTTTCGGAGCCAACTATAGTCTTGTTTGGAAAATGGTCAAGACGAAATGAAAAAAGCGTGCCGCAGAAAACGACACACTCAGATCTGAAAATATGTAAAACTCAGAAATTAAATCGCCGCTCTTATGCGGCCGGAAGTAACATTAATTTGCTGCATGACATGACAGTGTCATCCGCAAGCTCGCAGCCTATGTCGTGCTGGGAATCAACTTTGA
>CAYYEB010000223.1:0-3033 GCA_964470725.1 uncultured Lachnospiraceae bacterium
GAACCGACACTTGTCAGAAAGCAATTCCAATTTTCTGCCTTTGAACATGACCTCCTCCATATAAGTAAAGCTCTTTATACGAATAAAATGTGAAAATGGTTCAAATATATTTTATTCAAAAAAATTGAATCAAAATGATTTGAATAAAATAATCATATTATGAGAGGATTGGGATTGAAAGAAAAATGCATTTATTCATTTTGCTTCCTGTCCCGGGAAAAGAAACAACAGGCACTTGAAAACCCGCAGAAATCATCTTACGATATTCATATTATGATGAAATTTCGTGACAAACTTTATAAGGCATCTGAGATCGATTTTGATCATCTCCTTTTTTCAAAACACGATCTCAGAAAGCTTATGATTCCGCTCATGGCGGAACAATTTTTGACCACATTTATGGGAATGGCGGACACGATGATGGTGTCCCGCGTCGGTTCCGCTGCAATTTCCGCTGTTTCTTTGACCGATTCGATCAATGTGCTTGTGATACAGATTTTTGAGGCTCTTGCCGCAGGCGGCACGATTTTATGTTCGCAGTATCTCGGAACAAAGAATCGCGCCAAAGCCAATGTTGCCGCTCGGCAGCTGCTTCTTACGGTGACTGTGATTTCAACCGTTCTCGCTGTCATCTGTGTTGCTTTTCGATCTCCGATCCTTCATCTGGTCTTCGGGCAGGTGGAAGATGCCGTCATGTCGGCATCTCTTACTTACTTTCTTCTGACGGCTATCTCATTTCCTTTTCTTGCACTGTTTCAGGCAGGATCCGCGTTTTATCGAGCGGGAAGAAACAGCCGTTTTCCGATGACAGTTTCTGTGATTTCGAATCTTATGAATATTGTGGGAAATTCTATTTTTATTTTCGGATTCGGTTGGGGAGTTTTCGGCGCGGCGCTTTCTACGCTTCTTTCCAGAATCTTTTCCGCAGCAGTTGTAATCGTCTGCCTGCATTTTCCGAAACAGCCTATTATATTGAAGGATATTTTCAGAATCCGTCCTGACTGGGATATGATCCGCCGTATCCTTTCCATCGGTATTCCGTCCGGCATCGAAAACGGAATGTTCCAGTTCGGAAAGCTCGCAATTCAGTCCAGTGTGTCAACACTCGGAACGGCGGCCATTGCGGCACAGGCGATGACAATTATTCTGGAAAATCTCAATGGGATTGCCTGCATCGGAATCGGTATCGGGCTTATGACCGTTGTCGGACAGACCCTTGGAGCAGGACGCACGGAAGAGGCAAAATACTATATTGTGCATCTGACGGCCGTTTCGGAACTTGTTCTTCTGATTTCGGTAGGAGTGGTTTTTATTCTGACAAAACCGGTCACATGGATTGCAGGAATGGAGCCTGCAAGTGCCCGGATGTGTTTTCAGATGGTGTGTTTTATATCGGTAGTAAAACCTATAGTCTGGACCTTGGGATTTATCCCCGCCTATGGACTTCGTGCGGCGGGGGACGTGCGTTTCTCGATGATCCTTTCAAGCCTTACGATGTGGCTTTGCCGGGTATTCCTTGCAACGATCCTGATCCGGGTGTTCCATTTCGGTCCTATCGCGGTGTGGATCGGCATGGCATGCGACTGGACCCTTCGCGGAATCTTTTACAGTATCCGGTATTTTTCCGGAAAGTGGCTCAAACATACTGTAATATGATGATTACAGTGTCAAAAGTCTTCTCCCAAGGCATGCTTGCATGCCGGTGGGAGAAAGACTTTATGACACGCCCCGCATGGAGCACGAAGTGGCGCTGTGTGGCAGTGGCACCGAGTCAACAGACGAGAGCGTAAGCGCCACGAAAGTGCGGAATGTGGGAGCGCGGTGGAAGCTTCGAAGAAGCGTAGCCGCGCGTAATCAATTTTCCTTGATTTTTCAAGGAAAATTAGCGGATTACGAATGTCGGCAGGATTGCGGCGCTGCGTGCCAGTGGCACGCGCTTAGCGCCGACCGAGTCGGCAGACGAGACGTTGCGTAGCAATGGAGCAATCCGTGGATATCATTTACCCCCCAAAACATCATAAATGATATCAGGGTCAAAAGGTTCAAGCGCGATTTGTGCTTGCCAATACTTCAGTGAATCGGTAAATGGCCTCAGCCGTGAGCCCCCAGATCGTGCCCTCCGGAGTTTTGTAAAAGAAAAGTCTTCGGGTAATATGATCCTGAAAATGATAGTTCCTTCCGCCGCGAATTAAGTCATATGGAAAACCCTTACCGCGTATGCTCTGCAGCTGGGAATCGTAGTGGAACGGAGGATATTCCATAAAGAAATCAAGCGGCAATGTAAAGACATGATCTACCTCATCCTTTGAATACTTTCCGTCATAGTCCTTTATTTCCCCTGAAATTGAATAGACCATTTTCCCGCGAGGCCCTTGCAGCAGATGAAGCGGAGCAAGGACCTCGATTTGATTGTCCTTTACGAAAAGTTCTTCTTTTGTCTCCCTTACTGCAGCTTCAAAGGGAGTTTCATCTTCATCTATCGCACCACCAGGAAAACAGATATCTCCGCCCTGTGAGATAGTATGGCTGCGAACCTCAAAGAGAAGCTGAAGTTTTCCTTCCTTTTGGATAAGTGGAACGAGAATTGCAGCAGGCCGTTTGTATGTGGCCGCTTCGAAAAAGGATCTGTCCTGTAACCTGCTTTTTATTGCTTCGAGTTCTTTCATGTGCCGATCACCTTACCTTCAGATCTTAATTTCCACTGAATGCACTGCAGCGAAAAAAATTGAGCCGCAATCCTACCGATATTTGTAATCCTATCATGCACTGGTGAATTTTAAAACGCAAACTGTAAAAAAAGCACCGATGAACATCAATATATACCCCATGTGGGTATACATTGACAATCACAAGAAATACCCACAGGCGGTATAACGACAGGAGATGGAGTTTAGTTTACGACTTTGTATGGCATAAGAGCGAATGGTAATGAGAATATAAGTTTAAGAAATACATAAATGCTATGGAAGCGCGGCCTCCCGGAAAAGGTATATAATAGATATAGCTTTTCCGGGAGGTGTTTGTATGACAAAC
>CAYYEB010000224.1:0-2985 GCA_964470725.1 uncultured Lachnospiraceae bacterium
TTCATGTTGATTCTGGAAAAGCCTTCCTTCACCTCGATAAAATCCGTTCCGATTCCGAACTTTTTCAACTCCTCTTCTATCTCGCGTCCTGTAAATCCTGCCATAAATCCCAGGGCCGTACTGTCATGGCCGAGATTCTTCAAAACGATGGAAACATTGATTCCCTTTCCGCCCGGCTGAATTTCCTCAAAGTAGGTGCGGTTGATCTGTCCTGCCTTGAAGTCCCTGACCCGTACTACGTAATCGAGTGACGGATTGAATGTAACGGTGTAGATCATTTTCTGAGTACCTCCACTATATTGTGATATTTTTTATAAGAGTAGTCCGTGATCTGATCGGTGATAATCGTTGCGTCATCAAAATTCGCAAACGTCACCGTCGAAATTCTGGAAAATTTGCTTTTGTCACACAGTACATATCTGTTTTTGGTCTGATGCATCGACGTGCGTTTCACCGTGGCCTCATTGATTTCCGGCGTAGTAAAGCCATCATTTGCGCTCACACCGTTTGTTCCCCAGAAGCCGATCGTAAAATGATACTTTTGAAGAGCCTCAATCGTATCCGGCCCGACCATAGCATCCGTAGACGGCTTGAGTTCTCCGCCCGGAAGGATCACGCGGCATCCCTTCATCAGAAGCTTTCTGGCCTGTGACAGGGAATTTGTCATATATACGGCATTTGTTTCCGTGATACAATCGGTAAGTCTTTCGGTCGTTGTTCCGGCATCGATGTAGACGAAATCCTCCGGCCGGATAAGTCCTGCCGCATACTCGGCAATGGCCTCTTTCTCATCGCTGTTTAACTGATATTTTTCCGTCATGGTCTGATCCGTCATCACATATTGCGTATCAATACAGGTGGCGCCGCCATGCACCTTTATCAGTCGTTTCTTGCGATCCAGCTGAGTCAGATCCCGTCGGATCGTAGATTCTGAAGTTTTTAATTTTTCGGCAAGTTCCTGAACGGTAACCGTCTTCTGCTCGTTTACCATATCGGAAATTGCTGCCCATCTCTCCTCTGCAAGCATTTCGTTTTCCTCTTCCTCTTAGTTTCTCATTCCGTATCGTTATCACTTGCGTGTTTCTTGTTATTTATTCACGTTTTTGACTGATAATTGGATTTTATCATCGGATATCGTCATTTTCAAGCACGTTTCCGTCATTTTCGTGCAAAATACTGCACAAAAAAAACGGCACAGTTTTGTGCACTGTGCCGAAGTCATCTACGCCTACGTATAAGTCACTGCACAGCTCCATTGCTTTGCAATTCCCGCTGTGCTAACTGCCTGCAACTGACTTATATTACAGGTTTGTATACCCCATCAGATACTCATCCACCTCTTTTGCGCATGCCCTGCCTTCCGCAATGGCCCATACGACGAGGGACTGTCCGCGATGCATATCTCCGCAGGTAAATATTTTGTCCGCATAGGTGAGCGGAGCCGTCTGCTGTTCTGTCTTTTCGGCACCCTTTCCCTTTGCGTTCTTTTCCTGTGCTGCCGATGAAACCTGAGCGCTCTTTGTCTTTTCAAAGGCATGGTATCTTTCCGGCTGTGTCAGAACAGTGCCGCGCGGACTTCTTTCCAGTCCGAAAGCATCCGTTACATAGTCCTGGCATCCGACAAATCCGGCTGCCACAAGCAGAAGTTCACATGGGAGAGTCTTCTCACTCCCCTCCACTTCAACCATCTTGCGGTTTTCAAATTTCACCTTGACGGTCACGATTTCCTTTAAGTTTCCGGACTGATCCGCATGCAGTTCCTTGACGGTTGTCTCATAGATACGCGGGTCCTTGCCAAACTCAGCAATTGCTTCCTGCTGACCATAATCCGTCTTCTTGACACGGGGCCACTCCGGCCATGGGTTCGACGGAAGTCTTTCTTCCGGCGGTTCCGGCATCATTTCCAGCTGCACAACGGATGCTGCGCCATGCCGTATGCACGTTCCAAGGCAGTCATTTCCGGTATCACCGCCGCCCACAATCACGACATGCTTATCTCTTGCGGAAATATATGTGCCTTCCTGCGGACGATACGGATCAATATTTACCGCATTTTTTCCTTTTCCGCGGACAGAATCCTTTGATGCACCGTTTCTTGCCGCCTGCTCTTCGTATTTTTCTCTCTTATCAAGAATGCTCTTTGTGTTTGCCTTCAGGAAATCAACAGCGTAATAGATGCCGCCGATTTTGTCGAAGTCCTTTACCGCAAGCGCTCTGGCCTTTTTTGCACCGCACGCCAGAATCACCGCATCGTATTCCTTCAGCAGTTCCTCCGGAGTAATGTCTTTGCCGACATCCACTCCCGTCTTGAACACGACACCCTCTTCTTCCATCAGCTTCTGACGGCGCACAATCACATTCTTTTCAAGCTTCATGTTTGGAATGCCATACATCAGAAGACCGCCGATTCTGTCATCACGTTCGAACACCGTCACGCTGTGTCCTCTGTGATTCAGCTGATCCGCCACAGCAAGTCCGGACGGACCGGAGCCGACAACCGCCACATGCTTTCCGGAACGGACTTCCGGAATTCTCGGCTTAATCCATCCGTTCTTAAATCCCGTCTCCACAAGGAACAGTTCATTATTGTGAATTGTCACCGGTTCTCCCTGCATACCGTTGATGCAGGCCTTTTCACACAGTGCCGGACACACCCGTCCCGTAAATTCCGGGAAATTGCTCGTCTTCAGCAATCTTGAAAGTGCATGTCTGAAATGTCCCTGATAAATCTGATCATTCCATTCCGGAATCAGGTTATGAAGCGGGCATCCGGTAAACATACCGGAAAGTTTCATGCCGCTCTGGCAGAACGGCACTCCGCAGTCCATGCAGCGCGCCCCCTGCTTCTGGCGTTCCTCAACACTTAAACTCGTATGGAATTCCTTGAAATTTTTGATTCGTTCCTCTACCGGTACAAGTGTCTCTTCTTTTCTTTTATATTCCAGAAATCCAGTCGTTTTTCCCATTGCCGTTCTCCTTTATCCG
>CAYYEB010000225.1:0-2969 GCA_964470725.1 uncultured Lachnospiraceae bacterium
GTCGGGCGAAGCCACTGTCGAAGATGTAGAACAATCGGAAGTAAAACCGATGTTCATGCTCAAGGACATCTCTGAAATCCTTGCGTGCTTGAAAAAAGGAGACCAGAAATAAGAATCAATAACTGCACTTATTGAACATCTTCTTTCAATCTCTTTTAATAGGCTTTAGTAACCTAGAGCCATAAAATAAAATTTTAATTTAGGGGGATTTACAATGATTAAACGTGCTTGTTTAGGTGCTCTCATCGGTCTGACTTTAGCTTCGGCTACCGCATTTGCTGCACAACCTTCCTACGCTGATATGTTGCCAAAGTATAACTATACTTTGATCGACTCCCATCAGGTTGAAGGTCGTCAGGGTATTGCCTGCGATGGCAAATACTACTATGTATCCGGTAGTAAAACGCTTGCTAAATACGACAAAAAATGGAATCTCATCAAAATCGACAGAGATCCGTTCGTATCCTATGAAGTAAAAGCTAACCACTTCGGTGATATCGACGTTTACAACGGCGAAATCTTCTGCGGTGCTGAAAACTTCATGGATGGTGTAGGTAAAGACATCCAGATTACGATTCATGATGCTGACACGCTCAAATACAAACGCTCCTTCCCGTTCGCTCCGGACAGTGGCCAGGTAGAATGCTCTGGTATCACGGTTAACACGGACGACAAAACGGTTTGGATGTGCTCGTGGGTAGGCGAAGAATCCGGTCGTCATCTCTATGAATATGACCTCGACACCGGTTACTTCCTCCGTAAAGTAAACCTCCAGGCCTCCGTACTGGGTACAGGGTATGTTCTACTGGGACGGCTCCTTCTTCATGACGGCTGACGATGGTCGTGCTGACATCGACGGTGACCATGACAAAGGCGAACCGGACTGCCTCTGGAGAGCAGACATTAAGAAAAACGACAAAAAAGTACGCACGATTCGCGAAAGAGCATTCACGGATGTAACATTCCAGGGTGAAATCGAAGGTCTCTCCGTTGACCCGGCTACCAACGAATTCCTCCTTCTCTACAACCGTGGTTCCCGCATCATTCTTGGCATGGTTCGTGGCTTCTACCCGGGCTATGACAAAGAAATCTCCGAAGTATTCCGTTACAAAATGGAAAAAATCGATTGGTCGAAACAGAAATAATTGAAACGACATAACCCTTTGACAATAAGGGAAATTACAGGAGGTTTTTAACATGATTAAACGCATTGCTTTAGGTGCTCTCGTTGGCTTGACTTTGGCTACTGCTACGGCTTTCGCTGGTGAGCCGACTAGCTATACGGATTATCTTCCGAAATACAACTACACCCTCGTTGACGTTCATCAGGTAGAAGGTCGTCAGGGTATCGCTGCTGACAAACAGTACTACTATGTATCCGGCAGCAAAACGCTCGCTAAATACGACAAAAACTGGAACCTCATTCTCATGAACAGAAACCCGTTCGAAGGCTACAAAATCGCAGCTAACCACTTCGGTGATATCGACGTTTACAACGGCGAAATCTTCTGCGGTGCTGAAAACTTCATGGACGGCGTAGGTAAAGACATCCAGATTACGATCCATGACGCTAACACGCTCAAACTCAAACGTGCATTCCCGTTTGAACCGGAAAGCGGTCAGGTAGAATGCTCCGGTATCACGGTTAACCCGGATGAACAGACTGTATGGATGTGCTCTTGGGTAGGTAATGAATCCGGTCGTTATCTCTATGAATACGACCTCAAAACGGGTGAATACCTCCGCAAAGTAAACCTTCAGGCTCCTCCGTACTGGGTACAGGGCGTATTCTACTACGATGGTTCCTACTACATGTCCGCTGACGACGGCGACGCTGAAAGATACGAACCGGATAACATCTGGCGTGCAGACATCAAAAAAGGTGACACGTACGCTCCGGTAGTTCTCGAAAGAACGCTCGACGACGTTAAAATGCAGGGCGAAATCGAAGGTCTCTGCGTTGACCCGAAAACGAAAAACTTCCTCGTTCTTTACAACCGTGGTTCCCGCATCATCCTCGGTATGGTTCGCGGCTTCTACCCTGGTTATGACAAAGAAATCACAGAAGTATTCGAATACAAAATGGAAAAAATCAACTGGGCTAAACAGAAATAATCTGCTTCGCACAGGCAAAAAAGAGTATGGCTTATGCCATACTCTTTTTTTGTATCTAACAACTATCGACCAAAAGAATTTCATCTCATGCATCTATAACGATCTATTATAACAATCCTATCACTGTAGCAAGGAGAACCTGCCATGAACAAATACAACCATCTGCCATTTCTAGTCAAACACATCTTACAATACGCCACCTACTCCCTACATACTAGACGAATCTTACCAACCATCCATAGACGAAATGCTCTTTACCTCCGAACTCGGTCTTGCCTATGCCAAGCGTGAACGCGAACTTGGACTACAGCTCACCATCGAAAAGCTACTTGCCATCCTAGATGCCGAACAAATCAATCCCCACACCTACGACATCACTGACCTTGGCACCATCCACACTCCCATCGGCTGTATCATCTCCTATGAACGTCCCTATTACCACCTCTACCGCGTACAGCACGGAAAGCATAACCTCCTCCAGACCCAAGATGAACACATCATCTCCGAAGCCTGCCTACAAGAGCTTGCCACGGATAATCCCTGCCTTACGCAATATCTCAGCCCTATCACCAACACCTACCGCCCGCCACACCTCGCAAATATACTCGACAAATAAACAACATATTTTCAGAATTATCATACCAATGCACATCTTCCTTCTCATCTTTTACCACCTTTTATGGTATAATATTCTTAAACAATAGTCCGTCTGGAGGTATCCGTATGCTGATTAGTACATTGCTATTTGCCATCTTCCTTATATCGTCTGCTCTCTCCGTCTGTGTAGCAGAGCCTGTTCCTATGCCTACTACCTCGACTGACGGAGTGGAGTCTAGCACTATGCCAGCTAGCTC
>CAYYEB010000226.1:0-2968 GCA_964470725.1 uncultured Lachnospiraceae bacterium
AAACGTGAAGTAATAAGATAAATGCGAAATGAGTGATATATCTCATTCGCATTTTCTTTTTTTATAACCAAAAATAGAAATGCGTTAGAGTTTAAACACTCTGACGCATTTTTTTATTTGCCCAAAAGACAAGGAGGTGGGAAGCAATGGCAACCAAGCGACCGAGAAAAGCATATAAACGAATCAGCTTCGAGGACAGAAAGAAAATCGAAGTACTGAATTCACAGGGAAAGACAGTAGATGAGATGGCACTGGTAATCGGAGTACACTCGGCTACCATGTACCGGGAACTCGCCAGAGGGGGAGAACCGTACAGAGCAGAGGTCGCACAGCATTCCATCTAAGCAGAGAGGAGCAAGCGGAAGTGGAAGAATTGGATATTAAAACAGCCATTCAGATAGCAAAAATATTGGCAGCAGCCCCGGATGAAAGAATCCCGATGATACTGGACGTATTCAGCAAAGCCTCCGTTGATATCAACGGACTGGACGAACTGGCAGAGTGGAGGGCACTGAATAAACAGACCGCACTCATTGATACGGACACATTCGTGAAGGAACTTACAAAAGGCAGACAGCAGACAGATGGAGAATACCGAATCAAAGTACCGGAATTCAATCAGTTCTGCAATGCCAAGGGAGTGAGTGCCAGATACGCAAGGAAGCACCTGTATGACAGCGGACTGCTTCGGAGCAGCACAGATAATGGCAAGGTCAACTACACCTGCCCGGTGCAGGATGTAGAAACCAAGAAAACAGAACGATGCGTATGCATCACACCACACAACTAAATACAGAAACACACTGGCAGGCATCACCCAGTATAAAAACTGATAGGTAGGAGCGAGCCGCTGCAATAAGTCGCTTCGGCAGCAGGACATGAGCCTGCATGAATGGCTGTCGTAATTGGGATAGGGAACGCAGGCCCAAGTAAAACAAAAACGGTTCGGTGGCAGATGAGAACACGCAGAGAGAGAATACCGAGAGCATGGATGCGTGGGTGCGATTTAACACTCGGTAGCGGGGAATGAAAAAGACCGCACTGCAGGCAACAAGTACAGCTACCCCAAACAATACTCAAGGGAGCATGGACAGAACAGTTTTTCTTCAACGACCCTTGGAGAACCTGTTCCATGCCAGACCCAACAAGCCTAAGAGAGCATAATGAGGTACTGGTAAAAGTCAAGTAAATATAAAGGAGCATGAGCATGAAACAGCCAAAGAAACTGACAAGGAATCAGAAAGAGATACTGGTCAAGAAGGGGATGAACCCGGATGACTATATGCTTCATTCAGAGGATGAGAAAGAGATGATCCTCTACAACAAAAAAGAAAAACGACTGGAGGAAGTCGAAAAGTAAGCAGGAGGTGCGATACGATTTGAAACTCAGTAGGAGACAAAAGCGAATTCTAAAAAGAAAGCTGAAACGCATAGCAGGAGATGCGGCAGCAGTATTGGTGGGAGTGGGCGTGTTTGCCGGATTATTTATCGCATGGGCAAATGAACCAATGCCAGACTGGAGTGAGTACATAGAGGAAAACCATATAGGCATGGTGCAGGTGGAAGGCTCGGACACGTGGTTGACACAGGAAGAATATGAGCAGATGTGCAAAGAGCGTGATGCATATAAAGCAGCAGAGCAGGCAGAAGAACAGGCTCTTTACAACGCAGCCCTTCAGAACTCTGAAACTCCAGTACCAACGACCGCAGCGACAATCGGAAGCATGGACTGGGATGCGGACGACTCCTACCGATTAGCCAAAATCGCCATGGCGGAAGCCGAGGGCGAAGATATAGAAGGCAAGGCATTAGTGATACTGGTGGTACTGAACAGGGTATGGAGCGATGAATTCCCGGATACGATCGAGGGAGTGATCACACAGAAAAAACAGTTCGCAGCATACGAGAATGGCAGATACGACAGGGTAGAACCAAATGAGGACTGCTACAGGGCACTGGAACTGGTGCAGATAAATCACTGGAACGAAAGTCAGAACGCAATCTACTTCGAGAGGACCACAGACGAAGAAACATGGCACAACAGCAATCTGAAAGAACTGTTCACGCATGGCAACCATACATTTTTTATTGAAAACAACTAACGGAAAGGAAGAACCAACAATGAAGATGGCAATGAAGGACGGTCAAATCCTCATAAGAGAAGCAGACAATGTCCAGTTCACGATCATAAAGAGTTGGGGAAAGATGAAGTGGAACAGAGCCACCCAGACACTCAGCGGACTGGCAGACATAGAACTCTTAAACAGACTGGCAGGATTGGTAAACTTGCCACCGAGCATAGAAGCCGAAAGAAAGAAACTGAATGATGTAATGGCAGCGGTAGACAGGGAGAGAATGAATCCAACCCCTGTTCCACTTATCCAACCACCAATCAAGGTGTCACCGTTCACGCACCAAGTGAGGGGATATAATATGGCACTTATGACATTTGGGCTGACAGAACCACCGAAGCAGGAGGTGGCGAAAGATGAGTAACTGCGAATACAACTTCTGGGATGACAGAACGCACGAATTAGATATCCACCCATGCAAAGGCTGCAAGGACTTCGTGGATGGAGAATGCATTTCCAATGGAGGGTGCGGGGAAAGCGAGGAAGATAAAAACAATGAGTAAGCCGAGCAAAGACTATCAGAGAATTATAAATACACTGGAAGTAATCGCCAAGGATGAGCAACTGGCAAGCATGGAAGTCAAAGTGCTGCTGCAGGAAGCGATGGATATTATCCATGATTACGAAAAGGTGGTAGCGGATCATAACCGGATGGTTGAACATTACGAAACAGAAGCGGTGACTATCAAGCGACAGGCGGGATTATATGTCTGCCCGAATTGCAACAAAAGGATACAAGTAGGACATAGCCACTGCCACTGGTGTGGCAAAAAGGTGTCTTGGGATAGAGAAGCATACGCAAGTCGTGACTATCCGCATTTAAGCAATCGAGGAGG
>CAYYEB010000227.1:0-2959 GCA_964470725.1 uncultured Lachnospiraceae bacterium
ATATCGTAACTCTGTCGGTTGGCACGAGACCGGACTGCATCGAAGATGACAAGCTTCAGATGCTCAAAAAATTGAATCAGATCAAGCCGGTCTGGGTGGAGCTGGGGCTGCAGACCATTCATGATGAGACCGCAAGAAGGGTCCATCGCGGTTATCCGACCTCTGTTTTTGCGGAGTGCTACCGGAGACTGAAAAATGCGGGACTTGAAGTGATCGTTCATATCATTCTGGGACTGCCGGGAGAGAGTCACGAGGATATGCTCGAAACAGTGCGATACCTTGCAGATCTCAATCCGCCGCTTGATGGAATCAAGATACAGATGCTGAACATACTGGAGGGATCGCAGATGGCTATGGAATATAAGGCACATCCTTTTCCGCAGATGTCTTTAGAGGAATACTGTGATCTTGTAGTGGAATGCCTGAAACTTCTTCCTGAGAACACTGTGATTCACAGGATGACGGGAGATGGACCGAAGAATCTGCTGATATCTCCTTTGTGGGTTGCCGATAAGAAGAGAGTACTCGGAACACTCCAACATAAAATAAAAGAGGCGCATCGATAAAGGCCGCAGTTCATCGAAAATGATGAGCTGCGGTCTCTGCATTTAAGGTTATGGAGTGGAAAGGAGCGGGAGATCACTGTAAAAATATAGAAAAAAGCAATAACATTCTATAGGATGAAACAATTTCCATTCCATCTGTCTGTAATGTTATGATCAACAAGTATCGTTTTAATTCAGACAGATAATGGAGGTGTACAGATGTCCTACATTGTTCCTTTTCAAAGTTCAGCTCTTTTTGAACAGACTTTCAGATATCAGATCAACAAAGAGACGGGAGAAGTAGATAATCGTGAATTCGTGTTTAACCGTCATTTCGGAGATGGCCCCGATGATCTTCCCGTGGAAGCAGACAGGTACAGACTCATCTGGATGCCGGGGTGCCCTCATTCAAATAAAGCAGTAATTACCTTGCGTCTGCTGGGACTTGACCGTGTAATCAGCATTGGTGAATGCGGTGTCCTTCGTGATCCGAGAGGATGGGTATTCAGTGAAGATCTTGGTGAAGTGGACCCGGTTCTTAAAATTCATTACCTGGATGATGCATATCTGAAGGGAGACCCTGAATTTAAGGGAAGATCTACCGTCCCGGCCATTGTGGATATTCCCTCAGGTAAAGTTGTTCAAAATGAGCCTTATGATATACCGAGATATCTGGTGACTGACTGGAAAAAGTTCCACAAGGAAAATGCACCGGATTTGTATCCTGAAGAACTTCGTTCGGAAATAGATAAGGTCAGCGACTTCGTCAATGAGCGTGTAGATGCTTACGCCTGCGGTTTTGCGATGAATCAGGATTCTTTTGACGAGGGCTATAAAAATTATTTTGAGGCTCTTGACGCTCTGGAGGAGCGGCTTGCATCGAGACGATTCCTTAATGGGGATTATATTACTCTTTCCGATATTCACCTGTATGTGGCATTGATTCGTTTTCACATTAATTATCATCTGATATTCGGTGTCAATAAGAAACGCCTTCAGGATTATCCGAATCTCTGGGGCTATACGAAAGATCTCTTTCAGACTCCGGCTTTCGGAGAATACACAAAGCTTGAATGGATCAAAAGACATTATCAGCTTTCGCCGCATATGCGAGCGAAACTTGGAAATGTGTACGGTCTTATGGGAACGGGGCCGGATAATAGTGCTTTGTATTCGCCTTCCGGCAGAGAGAAATTATCCGCTCAACCGAATGAAAAGTTCCGTTATGAAAAAGAAACGAGGCCGATTTTCCTTCACAAGGATCCGGAAAAGGAAAAAGAATATCTTCAAAAATATCTGCTAGATCCGATTCAAAAGGCCGGTCAATCTACATTTCAGACAGATCTTCGACGCTGGTCCGATCAGGTAGCCGATGCTTTTTCTTCCCTCAATCAAAGACTTAAGACATCGGACTACCTTCTTGGAGATACCCCAGTAGAGGCAGATGGCATTTTATATCGCACACTGCAGCGCTTTGACGCAATTTATTACTATCTGTATCACCTGAATTTTGCCAAGACCACAGACTACCCGGGACTGCGGGAATACCAGAAGAGACTTTCTTCAATTCCTGAGTTTGCGGATTCCATCGATATTTCAAAGGAGAAGGAGGAAGCATTCCTGAATCTTGACGATGCGAGGAATCCATATCATCTTGTATTTCAAGGCCCCGAAGGGACAGAACATTTTTCCTGATCCGTACGGTAATAAGTATTCCCCCAAAGACATGCCTGTATGCTGCGGGAGAATACTTTGATATCGTAAATGAAAGGCTATAGATAAAAACAATAACCTGTTATAAAACAAAACAATTTCCTTTTGGTGAATTCCGAATGGTATGATCTACAGGTGTATTTTTTCTTTATAGGCAACAACTTAGCGTGCGCCATTTTTCGTGCAAGTCAAAACTGCGCAACTCTGAATCGTTGCCTATATGGGGGATAAGGAGAAATAAATGGGCAAATATAATTTTGATCAGGAAATTTCGCGAAAACATACTTCTTGTCTGAAGTACGATTTCGCTCTGAAAAGAGCAGGGAGAGAAGACCTCCTTCCGATGTGGGTAGCTGATATGGATTTCCGGCTGCCGGACGAAATTTTACAGCCGGTCTATGATCGGGTATCACATGGAATATTCGGATATACTGATCCTGATGAAGAATACTTTGATTCGTTGAAGAGCTGGTTTTCCAGAAGATACGGCTGGAAGATTGACCCAAAATATGTGACGATCACACCCGGAGTAGTCTATGCCCTTGCAGCTTGTGTACGCGCTTATACAAAACCCGGGGATGCGGTAATTATTGAAGAACCTGTTTATTATCCTTTCCGTGAAGTGATCGAGGACAACGGCCGCGTAAGAGTCAACAGTCAGCTGGTTCAAAAAGATGGAAAATATGTAATAGATTTTGAGG
>CAYYEB010000228.1:0-2958 GCA_964470725.1 uncultured Lachnospiraceae bacterium
CTTTTTATTGAGTTTTCAAGGTTCATAAGCACTTTTGATGTGCGAAGTTTGAGTTAATAATATAAATTTAAGGCGGTGATGGTAGTGGCTGATAAAGAAAATATCCAGTCCGAAGAAAAACCTTTTATAAAAAGAAATATAAAAGACAGTGTCTTCAGCAGCCTGTTTTCAGATCCCGAGAATCAGCTAAAGCTTTATAAGTTTCTTCATCCTGAGGATAAAGATGTTACCGTCAATGATTTTCATACCGTAACTATTGAAAACGTGATGACAGATCAGCTCTATAATGATCTGGGATTTCTGGTGAAAGACAAACTGCTTTTTCTGGTAGAAGCGCAGTCTAGCTGGTCCATTAATATCATTCCCCGTATTCTCATGTATTACGGAGAATCATTGAATAACTATATTACGGCCACGGAACAGAACAAATACGGACATAAGAGGCTGTCGATACCCAAACCAGAGTTTTATGTGGTATACACGGGAACTGATAAAACTAATGTAGATGTGGGCTATTCACTGGCTGAAGAATTCTTCAATGGCGATAATTCCTTTATTGACGTAAAGGTGAGAATTTTACAGGCTGATGAGGATACAAGGGATATCGTGACACAGTACATTATGTTCACAAAGATACTTACAGAGCAGGAAAAGAAGTACGGCAGAGGGCAAAAGGCCATTCTTGAAACGATTCGTATTTGTATTGATCAAGATGTTTTGAAGGAATATCTTGAGCAAAGAGAGCAGGAGGTCATAACGATTATGATGTCATTATATGATCAGGAAAAGGCTACAAAAGATTACGGAAGAGAACAGAAAATTGAGGGAGCAGTTGAGGTGTGCCGCGATATGAATATGACAGACCAGCAGATTCTTGACTATCTTATGAAAAAGTTCGGTTTAACAGAAAATGTAGCTGAGAAATATCTTGAACCGACATATGCTTAACTTTTATCAAAGTATTTTGAAAATTGAATACTACTTCTTATTACAGACTGGGTAAAGAATAGCTCTTATAAAAATGTTCAGAACATGTTCAGACCGCTTTCAGAAGTTAGGTAAGATATTTGGCAAAACGGAAGTGCCACATTAAGCGATGCTAAAATTGCTAATAATGTGGTTTTGATGGCTGATTTGATATTACGTTTTAAATGGTATCGAATTGAATTGTCAGATAACAGTAGACTGCAGGCAGACCACAAGAATTCATTTGTCATGCAAAAAAGGTTGAAAAAACGGCATTTTTTGAGGGTGCCTAAGAAAAAGCTACGCTCGCTCAGGGTGTGTATTAATTTATCGAAAAAGCCCCGCATTCGCGGGGCTTTTCTTTTTCTGTTCAAGTTTATTTTCGTTCATTTTAATCACCTCATCTGTATGCAACCAAACCGAATGCAGATATAAAAGGCAAGTCGAGCGGATTTTCAAAGAGATCCTGCTATGTATATAATGATGAAAATCGTTGACGAATAAGCTCTTAACTTCTCACTTGCAATAAAAATAAAAATAAGTTAAAATGCAGAAAATGAGTTAAGAAAGAATTGCTGAGATGGATTATCTGGAGCGAGTGCTTGGTATACATACATCGTATAATGACACACCATTAAAGCCACTTCCGAATTATATACATGCACGATATCGAATTCAGAGGGCAGATCTTGACGGCAAGGATGTGATTTTTCTTTATCCGGACGAGGACATTGAAGCGGTAGAAAGCGTCAGGAAACATATTGAAAGAGTCAAAAAAACAGAAGGTGTTCCAGTAGTCCTTGTGCCAAGTAGGTTGACATATAGACAGAAGGAATATCTTATCCGTGATAAGATCCCCTTTGTGGTAGACGGAAAACAGATCTACCTTCCTTTCATGGGAATATATCTACAGGAACGTGGTAACCCTGAAAAACAGGAGACGGTAAAGATACTCCCGTCGGCACAGGTACTTCTGCTTTATTATATTTATCATGGCTGCGGAGAATTACTTACAAGTAAAGCATCCCGCGATCTGAATTATACGCCCACATCAATTGCAAGAGCGTCCGCCTGGTTAAAAGAGAAAGGACTTATTCGGATTGAACACAGAGGAGTGCAGAGAATTATTATTTCTGAAAAAAAGCCAAAAGCCTTGTTCCATACGGCGGAAAATGATTTGTGCAGCCCGGTGAAAAGAAAAATATATGTGCCTAAGAAAGAAGTCAGGGAAGGGCTTTTCATGAGTGGGTACACCGCACTTTCAGAATATACTATGCTGAATCCTCCTTTAGTAGAGACCTTTGCAGCAGGCAGTATCGCTGAATGGGAGCAAATATCCTCTAAGAAATTGGAAAGTACTTCAGAGGAATATGAAGTGGAACTGTGGCGTTATGACCCGGGAAAACTATCGGACGGCAAATGCGTAGACCGACTGTCACTTGCTCTTGCATTACGTAAATCTAAAGACGAACGTACGGAAGAGGCAGTAGATGAGCTGCTTCAAGATGTATGGAGGGATATCGATGGTAAGAGGAATTGAAAGTTTCCGTAAATGGTTCCACGGATACGAAGATAAATATGCGATTATAGGCGGAACAGCCTGTGACCTGCTTATGACAGATGAAGGACTCGATTTCAGGGCAACCAAAGATATTGATCTTGTCCTGATCGTGGAGGCAGTCGATGCAGAATTTGGAAGAAGATTCTGGAAATATGTAGTAGAAGCAGGTTATAAGCACAGAAATAAAAGTACTGGAGGACAGGAGTTTTATCGATTTTCCAGTCCATCTTCACGGGCGTATCCGGCAATGATCGAGCTTTTTACAAGAAAACCGGATGCGATAGAATTGCCGGAGAATGCAGTACTATCGCCGCTTCCGATTGATGAGGAAATATCAAGTCTTTCAGCTATTCTTCTTGATGATGATTATTATGATCTAAAACTTCCCACACCGAAAAGGTGTGTTGAACCTTGAAAATTCAATAATACAG
>CAYYEB010000229.1:0-2953 GCA_964470725.1 uncultured Lachnospiraceae bacterium
GCTCAAGACAGAAGTTCCGAAACGGTCGGTCGAAAAAATCATTACGATTCTGGAACTGGAGGACCGCGTAGCACCGGGGGTGCTGAAACGATCTACTCTGCAGAGGCGTCTTTACAAGGCCGGATTCGGAGTGAAGCAGATGCAAACTGTCAAAGAGGCACGTGAAAGCTCTTCAAAACGGTTCTGCAAGCCGCATCGTATGATGCTTGTACAGGGCGACATCAAATACGGCCCGGTCCTTCCTGCCGGAAAAGATGGAAAAAAGATCAAAACATACCTTTCATCCATCATTGACGACCACTCGAGATGATTATTTCGCAGGAATAGCACCGGTGCAGAACCGCGTTCCGCACCGGGCATCCGCTCTTTAGTACCGGTGATTCACGGTTCAGCCCCGGTCAACCGCGGAGGTCGAAGACCTCCCGCATGTTCATCCGGCCGGTTTCAACTACAGTTGTGTTATAGCGATATCGTTCTGCTATTGATTCCGCATAACGGCCACCGCCAAGACGCTTGACCCACTCTTCCTTGGAACTGAGTGAGCAGAAGATGGTTGATGTACAGTCGAAGCGCCTCTCGGACAGTTCGAAGAGGAAGGCCAGCTCTTCCTTTGATCTTCCATCCCCGGTGAGCCACTCATCGATGATCAGTACCTTGAAATTCGAATACTTTGTGAGGAGCTTCTTGGTTCCTCCGGGCAGGAGCGATTTCTCATCAAATTCACTGAGAAGGTCGGATTCCCGGATGTAGCGTGTGGTGTAATGTCTGCGGCATGCTTCCTTTCCAAGAGCACAGGCCAGATATGTCTTTCCACTGCTTGGATATCCCTGCAGGATAACACTCTTGTTGTCCCCGACAAAGCGGCAGGTTCCAAGTTCATTGATTACATTTCTATCCACCGGCCTCTTTTCGTGATAGAAGACATCATGGATATCTGCCTGTGGCAGCCGGAACTTTGCGCTCTTGATAAGCTTCCTGACCTTTGCATCATACTTCTGCTGATACACGGAGTCCGTGAGCTGTTGAAATCTCTGCTCAAATGGAAGTGCCATAGTCTGCGGATCCTGCTCCTGCAACTCTATAGCATCAATGAATTCTCCGATATTCAGCAGCCGGAGCTTGCGTCTGGTTTCATCATTCAGCATCGTCACGGCCTCCCTTCTCGTAATAATCACTGCCGCGAAGGTATCCGCCTTCGTCATTTTGAACGGCAGTCTTCTGCTTACGTTCAAGGTATGCCTGATCTTGATTGGCAGACAGGATGGCACTAAGATGATGGTAACGGGGCGACTTTACTCCTCTTGTGATCGCAAGTTCGCAGGCTGCTTCCAGACGGGCATCTGAGTAGGTTCTGCTGAGTTTGAGCACAGCCAGAGACGGGTTATAGCCCTGTTCTTTTATGCTTACACTGTCGAAGATTCGGTCAATTACTACACTTGTGTAATGCCCGATAGAACTTGCCCAGTTTCGGATGCGCCCATCGTCCCATGGCTGAATCTTGCGGAATGCCGGCGGCATATCCTCCGGATGTGTTGAATAGCGGTTGCGAACATTCGGTGGAAATACGTTATGCGTTGTAACCCGTTCGCCCTTGTAATAAATCTCGAGCGTGGTATCTGTCACCCGCAGATCGACTTTCTTTCCCGAATACTGATATGGGCAGGAATACCGGTTCTTCTTGTAGATGACATGATAGTCGAGATTTACAGCTCGATCCTTATACCAGGTGGCTATTTCAAACGGAAGGGCTGGAAGAGGATGCAGGTAGTTCTTCTCTTCCTGCCAGGACTGATAACGGCTTCCTTCCCGCTTCTGGAACGACTGGCGGTTGAATTCCTTCAGTTTCTTTGAAACCGCAGTCTTCAGATCCTCAAAGGAATAGAAATCTTCATTCCGAAGTTTCGCGATGATTGCTGTTGCGATCTTACCCACTGTTCCTTCAACCGATGCTTTCTGTTTCGGTTTGCGGACGCCCGTCGGCATAATAGCTGTCATGTAATGATTGCCGAGGGCCTCATAATCATCTGTAAGAATGATCTCTCCTTCCTTAGGATGAGAAACAACGCCCGTCTTGAGATTGTCGCAGACCGTTCTGGTAGGAACTCCGCCGAAGTATTCATACATCCGGACATGGCAGCGCAGGAACGTGTCCATCTTCATGTTGCGTGTCGGCTCAACGTACGCATACTGGCTGTATGGAAGTGTGCCGACAAAAAGATAGACGGTAACCAGATCCCCGGTCGAAGTATCGACATAATGCATTGTGGGCCCCGACCAGTCGACCTCAGCCGCATCACCGGGCTTATGCTGCAAATGATTCGTAAGGCGGTTTTCGACCGTGTACTCCCGATATCCATCGCAGTACTTCGTGTAGCCCATAGGTATGGCGTTCTCGGCCTCACATTTATCTTTGTACTCCTCCCAAAGGAGTTTGAGCGTGACACCTACCTTTCTGAGTTCCCGATGCACGTATTCGTAATCGGGATCCCGATACATGGTTTCTACCAGATGTTTATCTGGATAAAACATCCGGTAGACCTGGTTGTCGTCAAGACTGCGAACATCAGCATAGCTAATGCCTTTCTGATCGGCGATATGAAGAACATCACTGACAGAGTGCCTTGACATGTGGCGTGTGGATGCAATCGAATTCCTCGATAGTCCTGCATCCCGAAGCTGAAGGATCAGCTTCACATTGATCTTGTTGGCCATTTTTGTGGCCTCCCTTCTTTAGATTCGGAGCATTGCTCCTGAATTTCATTCTAAAGAAGGGTTATGTAAAAGTGGTGCTGAACTACGAATTACCGGTGCTGGACCGTGAATCGGGTTATCGGGGCCCAAGTGTAAACAGGTGGGGCTCAACTGTGAATCGGTTGGGCTCAGAGCCCGGAATAATCATTGCGGCTGGAATCAACATGAATGAAGTGCGGAAGCCCAAAAGACGATCTAATAC
>CAYYEB010000230.1:0-2952 GCA_964470725.1 uncultured Lachnospiraceae bacterium
ATCTTGCGGAGATTTTCAATGTCGACGCGGTACGTTATTTCTGCATTCATGAGATGCCGTTTGAAAATGACGGTGTCATTTCCTATGATCTCATGGTAGAGAGATGGAATTCCGAACTCGCCAATACGATGGGCAACCTTGTCAATCGTACGATTGCGATGAGCAACAAGTATTTTAACGGCAAGGTGGAAAATAAGAACGTGCCGGATGACGAGGACATCGACGCAAGCCTTAAGGAATTCATTTCCGAGACGGTCGGAAAAGTGGAAACGAAGATGAACAAGCTCCGCGTCGCGGATTCTCTGACGGAGGTCTTCAATCTCTTTAAGAGACTGAACAAGTACATCGATGAGACTGAACCATGGAAGCTTGCAAAGGATCCGGAGCAGTCGGATCGTCTGGCAACGGTGCTTTATAACCTGCTGGATGGAATTCAGACAGGCGCGACATTGCTTTCTTCCTACATGCCGACGACTTCAAAGAAGATTCTCGAGCAGATCAATGCTCCGGCAATCGACTATGATGAACTTGACCATGCGGGCAACTATCCGTCCGAAAATCAGGTGACGGATAAGCCGGAAATTTTGTTCCAGAGACTGAAACTCGAAGACGTCATGAAGAAAGTGGAGGAGCAGAAGAAAAAGGCCGGAAAAGTCATCGCAAGAGATGAGGAGCCGGAAGATACGAAGAAAGAGGCGGATGCGGAGAAGTCCGAAGAGGTGACCTATACCCATAAGCCGGAGTGTGTCTATGATGACTTTGACAAGTGTGAATTCCGTGTCGGGGTCATTAAGAAGTGCGAAGAGGTAAAGAAATCGAGAAAGCTGCTCTGCAGCCAGATTGATCTCGGCGACAAGACGGTGCAGATCCTTTCCGGACTTCGCCCGCAGTATACACCGGAGATGATGGTCGGCAAGCACGTTATGGTTATCACGAACCTGGCGCCGCGGAAGATGGCAGGTCTTGAGTCTCAGGGCATGATTCTTTGCGCTGAGGCACCGGACGGAACGCTTTCGCTCATGACACCGGACAAGGACGTGCCGGCGGGTTCTGAAATCGGCTAAACAGAACTGAAAATTTACAACGCTATAAGAGAAAATCCTCTGATTTCCGGAGTGAAAAGGCTGTGGAAACCAGAGGATTTTTATATGGAAATGTTATTTTGCGATCTGAAACAGGTCCATTGCATTTGCCCAGGTGACGTCCTCGACCTCCCTGGGAGTAACCCCCTTGAGCTCTGCAATCGTTTGGACGACATAAGGCAGATAGAGGGAAGAATTCCGTTTTCCCCGATTTGGTTCCGGAGCCATGTAGGGGCAGTCCGTTTCAAGCAGAAGGTGATCAAGAGGAATCTCCGTGACAACTTTCTTAAGCTTCTTGGAATTCTTAAACGTGACCACGCCTCCGATTCCGAGATAAAATCCGAGGGAGGTATAAATTTTCGCCTGCTCGAGGGAATAGCTGTAGCAGTGCATGATACCCTTGCGGCGGATGCCGTACCCCGGAGTTCCTTTGCCGTACATCTCTTCTATGACATCCATGGTATCGGCCGCGGCGGCACGGGAATGAATGAGAATCGGAAGATCCCGTTCCTGCGCGAGGCGGATCTGTTCCTTAAACCAGTGAATCTGCACTTCATGGGGCTGAATGTCCCAGTGATAGTCGAGGCCGATTTCTCCGACTGCCACGATCTTCGGATCGTTGTCGAGTCCGTTCTTCAGCTCATTCCAGAGCTGATCATCAATATCTCCTACTTCGTCGGGATGCATCCCGAGAGCGCCATAGATAAAATCGTGGGTATCCGCAATTTTCTTTACGATCGGCATACTTGCCTTGGAAGCCCCGACATCGATCACATGGCCGATTCCGGCCGGCTGAAGTGAGGCAATCATTTCCTCACGGTCATCCTGAAAAGCTTCATCATCATAGTGTGCGTGTGTATCGAATATCATAAGTACCAGCTTTCTTAATGTAACCAGGTTACATTAAAGTTTCATAAACATTATAATCCTATCTGATTCCGAGAGGAAGAGTCGGGACGTTAGCAGGTAAGACTCGGATTGCAGCCATATTCAGGAAGCGCCTCTGCAGGAAAACTATCGGCCTGCAGAGGCGCTTTTGTGCAAAACATCAAAAATGTAATTTCGGACTTTGAAAAGACTTCTGAAAATATGCACAACTATCATGAAGAAAACTGGTCATAATTTAGCATGTACCATTAAAATTTTAAGAATGATCGAAAAATATTCTGTATAAAAAAATCCCTTTCTCCCATACAATAGACACAACAAACAAATGACCTTGAAATCCAAAAAGGGAAAGGAAGGTAGTATCTATGAAAAGACAACGTGTAATCGCAACGGCTCTGGCAGTGGTGATGGGCATGGCTATGGCGGGGTGCGGATCCTCATCGAGCAGCACTTCTTCCACCGCAGCCTCAGCAGCAACATCGACCAAGGAAGCGGCGAGTGGAACTACAGCGGCTGCCACAACAGGCGGCACGGTAGCCAATAAGGACAAGCCGGTGACCTGGTTCAACCGTCAGCCGTCCAACAGCTCGACCGGAGAACTCGACAAGCAGGCTCTGAATTTTAACGACAAGACATATTATGTCGGATTCGATGCAAATCAGGGTGCTGAACTTCAGGGCCAGATGGTTGTAGATTACATCAAAAAGAACGCTGACAAGATCGACCGGAACGGCGACGGCACAATCGGATATGTTCTTGCAATCGGCGATATCGGACACAATGATTCCATTGCCCGTACACGCGGCGTCCGCAAGGCTCTCGGTACAGGCGTAGATAAGGGCGGCAACATTGATTCTGAGCCGGCCGGCACAAATACAGACGGCTCCGCAACGGTTGTAAAGGATGCAACACTTGATGTGAACGGCAAGTCCTACAAGGTTCGTGAGCTTGCTTCTCAGGAAATGAAGAACTCCGCTGGTGC
>CAYYEB010000231.1:0-2925 GCA_964470725.1 uncultured Lachnospiraceae bacterium
GAAGAATTTTTCAGTTGTCGGACACCGATTGCCGCAATTGCAATAAGTATGAGAACAAGTATGATGAAGAGCAGAATCCTTGCCCCTAATCTTTTTTTATTTCCTGATCTCTTCATAGGTTCATTCCGCTTTTTCGAGAGCGTCCACTACCATCTGTCCGAGTTCACTGCCGTGTTTTGCCGCATAGCGTCCCCACTTGAGAGCCTTGGCTTCATTTTTCTCACATTCGTAGATGCCTTTGAGATAACCTTCCGCAAGAAGCGCTGCCGCTTCTATTTCGCCGGCAGCGGCACGGTCGATAAAATCAAACTTGGTATTCGGTGTTGTTTTTATTTTAATCTCTTCTGTACTTTTTTCAAAAATCCTCATACTTCATTTTCTCCTTAAGCTGTTTGAATGTTACTGCTTATGCCGAAGTCTCGCCAGCTTTGAGACAGGGTTGAGCCGCAGAAATTGTCTTAGCAATCAGCGAAATTACAGATCCGGACAGATCCGCAGATCATTATAAGCGGCTTCCCGGACCCAGACCGATACACTTCCTCCCTGTACGGGAAAGTCGCCGAATCCATCCCTGCCGATGACAATTCTGTCATGCCGCTTCAGAAGCGCATCGAGAAATGTGCAGCCGGCATATTTGGAACCGATATACATCCGTTTTCTTCCTTCCGATCCATTCGTCATA
Source organism: uncultured Lachnospiraceae bacterium (assembly GCA_964470725.1). GTDB lineage: Bacteria > Bacillota > Clostridia > Lachnospirales > Lachnospiraceae > Chordicoccus. The sequence continues at coordinate 683 of CAYYEB010000231.1, forward strand.
ACGACGGCAAGCCCCGAATTCCTGTGTAATGCATCACCTTCGCGTGTCCATCCGATCAGGTGATCATCATCGAAATAATCATGCTGCGCGCCGTAGGCATAGTTCTTTCGAAGGAGCATCATGGCCGGAAGTTCTGCAACCGGTTTGATGGCGTGGTCCGGAACACCGTATAAGTCCGCATAAAAGACACACGGGGTCCCCTCCTGACGCAGAAGAATCAGTGCATAGGCCAAAGGCTTAAACCACTCTTCGACGAAAGACTGAAGAGCCTGTCCGGGTTCGGTATCATGGTTATCAACACAGGTAACGGCTTCATCCGGGAAACGCTGGACCAGTGTTTCATCGAAAAGATACCGCATGGGAAAGCGGTCCCACATCTGACTGGCACTCATGAACTTATAATGCAGCGGCGCATCAAAAAGATGCATGGAATGCCCCGTATGGTCGGCATAAGATACGATTTTACCGAGATCGGGGCTCCACATCTCTCCCACTGCATACAGATCCCTTCCGGCATAGGAACGCATTTCATGCAGCCATTCGGTCATGTAGGACCAGCTGATATGCTTGAGTGCGTCCAGGCGGAAACCGTCCATATGAACTGTGTCATAATACCATTTTCCCCAGCGGAGCATCTCCTGCTGCACCTCGGGATTGGAAAAATCGAGATCGTCTCCCATCAGATAGTCAAAATTTCCATTTTCCGTATCGACATCTGTGTTCCATTTCTTGTCTTTCATGCGGAAAATGCCGTTTCTTTTACCGGCATCATCGTAGTCGATACCGGTAAAGTCATCTTTTGACCAGATGAAATCCGAATATTTCCCATTGCGCCCCGGATAGGTGAATCTGGTCCAGGTTCGGATTGTCTGTGGTCCGCTGATCTCATGCAGTCGGTTTACGGGATCCACCTGAATGACTTCTGCACGTTCCGTTTCATCTGCGGCAAGCATCTGATTCATCACTATGTCCGCAAGCACGCGAATGTTATGCTTCTGCAACGCCTGACAGGCGGACAGATATTCGGACTTTGTGCCGTATTTTGTCCTGACGGTTCCCTTCTGATCAAATTCGCCGAGATCATAATGATCATATACGCCGTAGCCCACATCTGACCTGCAGCTTCCCTTGTATGCCGGAGGCAGCCAGATCATTGTAACGCCAAGCCTTTGAAGTTTCGCGGCATTTGTATTGGCCTTTCTCCAAAGAAGTCCGTCATCGGGAAGATACCACTCAAAATACTGGAGCATGGTCTGATTCTGTGCGTCCGATTTCAGATCGAATACGGGAAATGTGCGGGAAGCTGTTCTTTCCTCTGGCGGTTCCGGAGGAGAAGAAACTGCGGCATCGTCATTGCCGGAAGTTTTCACCTCAGGAACGGACGGATGCTGTTCTACGGCAGGATGATCAGTATTTATTTTTTTCTTTTTTCGCTTTTTCCAGAGATCCAGATGACTTCGAAACTTTGAAAATCCGGACAAGTTGTATACGCCCCTTTCTGTGACTATGAAACGGCAAAGATGACGAATCAGGTTTCATGACTCAGCCAGGCTGATTCCTGAGGTCTGTGGACAATCACTTTCTTAAAACATATTTTAACATACCTGTACAAGGGTTACAAAATACGGTGCACTTTTAGAAGCAAAAATAGATCTGTCAATTTTGAGATATCTGCACGGTACCGTGCTGTGCCTTGCAGTACCTGGAAAACTGATCGGAATGTTTACCGCAAATCCGGCTACCATTACAGCCGGTGCATCTGCCTTTCGGTTTATCTGCATCGGCTTTATTGTTTCTTCCGTATCCGTTGTTGTCTGCGGAACGATGGAGGCGCTCGGGTTCGGCGGCATGTCTTTTCTCATTTCTTTTATGAGATATGCGATTGTGATTCTTCCGATCGCCTTCATACTGAGCCGTTTCTTTGGGGCAAATGGTGTCTGGAATGCCTTCTGGGTTGCTGAATTTATCACCGCTGCCGTGGCCGGTTTGATCTACAGAAGGAAAATGAGGGAAATCACGGATTTCCCTCATGAAAACGGCAATTGATCTTAAAATCAATGCCATCAATACCAGTTACTCTGTTCGAAGTGCGGTTACCGGATCACTTCTGGAGGCCTTACCGGCGGGTATAAGCCCGGAAAGAAGTGTCAGGAAGACACTCAGAGCGATAAGAAGCACCGCCGCCAGAGGCGGAAGTGAGGCATTGACCGCTGTCCGTCCTGTGATATGGTGAATCGCATAAT
>CAYYEB010000232.1:0-2917 GCA_964470725.1 uncultured Lachnospiraceae bacterium
CGGATAAGCGGTGCCGCCGCCGATGTTGCCGTATTGCAGGCGATCACAATCGCCTTCACCCCCTCTTCGACAAAATGATCCGCGATATTCATTGATAGCCTCTGTATTTCTTCCGTTGTCTTTTCACCGTATGGAGCGTTTGCCGAATCGCCGAAATAGAGAAAATTCTCATAAGGCAGTTCCTTTATCAGTGCCTTCAGCACACTGATTCCGCCTACGCCTGAATCAAAGACGCCGATATAATCTTTATACTTCATGCCATGTCCGTCCTGCATTTTCTTATACTTTCTTAAAAGTATACTACAAAAAGTGTCCTTCTGTGTAACCAAACACCCCGATGAAGTGTATATTCATCTGTGCAGGTTATGGAGATTTTCCTTTAATATTTATATTTTCAGATGTCAAGAAAGACATCCATTTCCTTCGTACACATCATACATACAAAAATCATGATATAATGGACCTAATGAATCTCAGGATTCAAAGGAGGAATCGTAAAATGAATAAATCTGTAGTCATTACAGGCGGCACAAGCGGTATCGGTCTTGCAACTGCCAAACATTTTCTCGAACATGGCGATAAGGTAGTCATCGCAGGAAGAAATGAAGAAAAAGGGCAAAAAGCCCTCGAAACCTTACACAGCAAAGACGCTGCATTTTGTGCCTGTGATGTTTCGGATGAAGGTCAGGTGAAACATCTCATTGCAAAGGCTGTGGAGCTCTACGGAAAGCTCGATGTCCTTGTGGCAAGTGCCGGCACTGCCCGTGCCGTACCGATTGATAAGGAGACAAAAGAAGGCTGGGACCATGTCATCAATGCCGATCTCAACAGCGTCTTCCTGACAAACCGTGAGGCAATTCAGCAGTTCCAGAAGCAAAAGAGCGGCGGTTCTATCGTGAATGTCTCTTCCATCGCCGGCATCTGCGGTTTTCTTTCCTCTCATGCCTACGCGGCAGCCAAGGCTGGAGTCGCCAACCTGTCCCGTTCTCTCGGAGTCGCTTATGCGAAAGAGGGAATCCGTGTCAATGCCGTAGCACCCGGTTATGTCAATACACCTTTGATCAAAGACCTTCCGAAGGAGCGTGTAAAAGCCGCTGTTGATCTTCATCCGATCGGCCGTTTCGCGGAGCCGGAAGAAATCGCTTCGGCGATCTACTTCCTTGCAAGCGACGAGGCGTCCTATATCACAGGTGTTGTGCTTCCTGTAGATGGAGGTTATTCCACGATTTAAAACAGACAGAGGATTTCTAATGACTTAACATCAGAATATTCCAGCTGCGGACTGTAAGCATGTATTCACTTCATCCAATACCAGTATGAGCCAGGATCAAACGTGTCGCAGAGGAATATTCTGATTTTGAGACTCAGAGGGGTTAATATACTGCACATTACATAAGGAGACAAATTCACCATGAACCTGCCTGAAGAATTCCGTACGAAAATTACAAAGATGCTTGGCCCTGAATCCGAATCCTTCTTTGCTTCTTATTCAAGCCCGCGCTATCAGGCTCTCCGAATCAATCCACTGAAAATCACTTCGAACGATTTTCAGTATCTTGTTCCCTGGAAACTGACACCCGTTCCGTGGGCCGACGGCGGATTCTACTACGATCCCGAAGATCATCCGGGAAAATGCGCACTTCACGAGGCCGGTCTTTACTATATTCAGGAGCCGAGCGCCATGGTTGTCGGAGCGCTGTCCGGGGTACGTCCCGGCGAACGGGTCCTCGATCTGTGCGCTGCTCCCGGAGGAAAAAGCACCCATCTTGCGGGTCAGATGTGTGGTCAGGGTCTCCTCGTCTCCAACGAAATCCATCCGCAGCGTGCGAAAATCCTGTCCCGCAATATCGAGCGTTTCGGTATCACCAATGCCATTGTGACAAATGAAACTCCCGCACATCTTGCAGAGCACTTTCCGTCCTTCTTTGACCGGATCGTTGTCGACGCTCCCTGTTCCGGAGAGGGGATGTTTCGGAAGGAAGAAGCCGCTCTTGCGGACTGGTCTTTGGAAAATGTAGCTCACTGCGCGGAACGTCAGAAGGACATTCTCACACAGGCGGATCAGATGCTGAAAACGGGAGGCACTCTGGTCTATTCTACCTGTACCTTTTCCAAAGAAGAAAATGAAGACAATATCGAATGGTTTCTGACACAGCATCCGGAGTATACGCAGGTTGATCTGCCTGAAAGTCTTGGGGAAAATCTGACCGCATGGGGTCTGTCCGCCGGATTTGACGGAAAAAGCGTAAGACTCTGGCCTCATAAGCTCCACGGAGAGGGACATTTTCTCGCTGTTCTTAAAAAGGCCGGGCCATATTCTCCCGAAAAAGAGGCTCGAAATCGCAGAAAGGGCAAAAACCCACGGGATAACTCCGATCAGTCCGCATCCGAACTATGGTCAGCCTTTGCCAAAGACACCTTCACCAAAGATCCTTTTGCAGGAAGTTCATATTCCTCATCCCAAGGAAAACTTCTTTCCTTCGGGGATGAATTATACCTTCTTCCCGATGCCGTCAACCTCGAAGGCCTCAAAGTTCTACGCCCCGGACTTGATCTCGGAACTATCAAAAAGAACCGTTTTGAACCGTCCCACGCACTCGCACTTTCTTTAAAAAAAGAAGACCTCAGGCATACTCTGGATCTTTCCTACAACTCCAGAGAAGTTCAGGCCTATCTGCACGGAGAGAGTCTCCCCTGCGGAGAAAAAGGCTGGACTGCCGTCACCGTGGACGGGTATCCTCTCGGATGGGGCAAGGCATCCGGCGGAATTTTGAAGAATCACTATCCGAAGGGGCTAAGGTTACAGTATTAAAGGCCGGCTTCATGTTCGCCGGCAAAACATATCCCCCGGCGCTCAAAATCGTTTTGGATTCGCGTCCGGGGGATAGTTTTGTCCGGTTCACATTCGTATACTGCA
>CAYYEB010000233.1:0-2912 GCA_964470725.1 uncultured Lachnospiraceae bacterium
GCGCAGCATGAATTTAGAACCGCTGCGAGAACGAGCGAGCGGGAGCGTCCCGGAAGAACAGGTCACGAGCTGAGCCCCTGTATAGTGTACGTAACTCGAATGGGTACTAATCACGTCCTAATGCTGCCCCGCTCTTGCCGCCTCGTACTTTGCAGTCAGAATATTTGTCCAGCGGCTGATCCAGTAGATCAGCATCATGATCAGAAGTCCCAGCGGGATGAGCAGAAAGCTCCATGGCGTCCAGACCGAATGGATATCATAGAACTTCGGAAGGAGCAGGATCGCCGCGGCAAATACCACAATGCTTGCCGTCAGTACAAACTTCCGATACTGGTTGAGAGGCCAGCAGACCTGCGCAACTACCAGGAGAGATACCAGCGCGCCGAGCATCACATTAAAGTAAGAGTAAATGTCCTCCGGCCAGTGGAAGATGCCGTTCAGGATCTGTACGATCAATATCGTAATCACCATCGTCAGTGCCGCCGGGAGACATACCTTCAGCACATGCTTTAAGAAACCTTCCGCCTTCCAGTCATCATGTTCCTCAAGAGTTAACAGGAAGGACGGCATTCCGATTCCGACCACATTCATCAGTCCCATCTGAAGAGTTGTCCACGGATAGGATGTACGCAGAAGGATAAACAGCACACAAAGAATCGACGAGTAAATGGTCTTCGTCAGATAGAGCGCTGAGACTCTTTCTATGTTACTGATGATCGTCTTTCCTTCCTTTACAATATCTTTCATGGAAGAAAAGTCCGAATCCAGAAGGACGATGTGGGCCGCCTGCTTCGCCGCCTCCGATCCCTTCGCCATGGCGATTCCGCAGTCTGCGTCCTTGATGGCAAGAACGTCATTGACACCGTCGCCGACCATGGCAACTGTATTGCCGTTTGTCTGCCATGCTTTGACAAATGCCTGTTTCTGCTCCGGCTTCACGCGGCCGAATACATTGTATTTTGTAATTTCCTGCGCCAGCGCAATCGGATCATCCGGCAGCGTCGAGGCATCGACATATTTATCTCCGCCTTCTACTCCGGCCTTTACGGCAACGGCGGAAACCGTCACCGGATTGTCCCCCGACAGCACCTTGATCTGAACTCCGGCCTTTCGGAAGTAGTCAAAAGTATCTTTTGCGTCTTCCTTGATGACATCGGACAGGACGACAAGCGCCACATCCCGGATCATGCCGATATTTCCGGTTTCTTCATCGATTCCGCTTGAACGGGCCAGAAGAAGCACACGATAGCCGTGTTCCGAGTATCCGTTGACCGTCTTTAAGAGTTTTTCATTTTTCGGATCGAGAAACTCCGGAGCGCCGATCAGATAGTCGCCGTGACCCGGGAAGGAGGCTCCCTTGTATTTTCGTTCCGAGGAAAACGGGATTGTCGCCGAGGCCTCCCATCCCTTCACAACGCCGAAATGCGCATTGACCGCCTCCTGGGTCGCATTTGTATCGGAAAATGCGCCGTTCATGTGCGCAATGATTTCCGTAATCTGTGTCTCATCTTCATTTCCTAACGGAATGACCTTGCTCACTTCCAGATCCCCGGTGGTAATGGTTCCGGTCTTATCCGTACAGATGATATTCGTCCGGGCCAGTGCCTCTATCGACTCCATCTCCTGCACAAGCGCCCGCTTATAGGCAAGACGCCCGACACCGATGATGAAGGACACACTTGTAAGAAGAACCAGGCCCTCTGGAATCATGCCGATAATGCCGGATACCGTATGTACCACGGCATGGGATGTCACCCACTGACTCGTATAGCCATTCGCCTGTGCAGCCGCAAGTGCCGCTGTCCGCTGACTGCGGTACAGCAAAAGGCCGATCGGAATAATCGCCACGGAGACCACCTTGATGATCTTCTGAATCGTGTTCTGCATTTCCGAAGAAGCACGATGGCGTTTCGATGCCTTATCCACCAGCTTTGCCGCATAGCAGTCATTTCCGACCTTTTCCACCTGCATGATGCCGGTGCCCGCGGCAATAAAAGAACCGGACATCAGCTTGTCGCCGGCCTTTTTATGAATCGGCTTTGACTCACCGGTCAGCATCGATTCATTGACTTCCAGGCCCTTCGACATCAGGACTTTCCCGTCGGTTACCACCTGATCGCCGCTTCCGACATGGACGATGTCATCCACGACGATCTCATCTATCGGTATTTCCTTACTGTGCCTGTTTCGAAATACGATTGCCTTCGCCGCCGTGATCACAGAGAGTTTGTCGATCAGCTGCTTAACCTTCATTTCCTGCGCAATGCCGATGACCGAATTGCAGAGGACAACTCCCATGAACAGCATATTTTTATAGGAACCGGTCAGAAAGATCAGAAATCCCAGTACCAGGTTCAGAATATTGAAGTACGTCACCGTGTGGGACAGAATGATCTGTTTTGTCGTACGTACGCCCTTGCGCTCGACGACATTGACATAGCCCGCATCCACACGTTCCTTCACCTGCTGTTCGGTGAGGCCGATCGAAGGATTGACAGGACTTAAGAAGACGTCCTTTTTCGGATGATATTCTTTTTTACGGCTCTCGGTCTCATGCTTTCCGGCCTGTTTTTTCTTTCGCCGCGTTTCCTCTTTCCTGACCTGTGCTTTTTTTCGCTCCGCCTTCTGTTCCTCTGACTGATCTTCTTTATCCGGTCCGATCCAGCTCTTCAGCGACCCCAGCGTGGAAACTTTTCTTTCCTTTTCGGGATTTGATTTACTTTGAGTTCTTTTTTGTTTTCTTTTATTCTCTTTTTTCTTCTCTTTCGGTAGCTTTAATTGCATAAACTTTATTTTTCTCCAGCAAGTACCCAACTACGACTGTTTTCGGGATAGCTATGGGTATCTTATCATTATAAGAGCCTAATCAATTTCATGCAATTGAAGTAAAATAAACATTCTATGAATTTTCA
>CAYYEB010000234.1:0-2912 GCA_964470725.1 uncultured Lachnospiraceae bacterium
CTCTCGTCGACAGCGAATATTATTATATTCAGCTGTGACTGATTTGTCAACAGTTTTTTTATTTTTTTGTTCGTTCCGATGAACTTGTTGGAAGCTCATGTCGCGAACGAGTTATATAATACTTCCCGATCTTATTTCGGTCAAGGAAAAGTTTATGATTTTTTTACATTTGTGCAAATGGTCGGCTTTTCAGCCGACCATTCTCTCTTCCTTTATAACATTTTCCAAATTATTTGCATCCCGTTATAATATTTTCCTGCTTCTCCCTTTCAAATAGGAAAAAGAAGATTGTTACAGGCTCTTCAGCCATGCGTCCACATCACTTATGACCTTATCATTTGCCGTATGTGAATTTTCCGTCAGCCCGTCATCACTGACTGTCGCATTCGGTTCCGCCTTCTTAATCTGATCGATCATCTGTCCAAAGCCGCTGCCCAGATTGATCCCAAACGGAATAATTGTCTTCCCGGAAAAATCATTCTGATCGAGGAAACTCACCATCGGCTGCGGGAGTCCGCCCCACCATACCGGCATACCCATATAAATGGTATCGTAGCCGCTCAGATCCGGAAGCTGATTTACAAAGGAAAATTTCTTATTATCATTCTGATCGTCCTGGGCAACACCAACCATCTTTTCATAATCAGGATCATACGGATCTGTCACTACAACAGAAAACGTATCCGCATCGGTCTGCTTCTGAATCTCATCCCGCATTACGAGCAGATCATTTTTTGTAATTCCATCATACTTCTGACCTGCCAGTGATGCACTTGTGATGGCATCGGCACTCATATTTGAAGTGTCTCCCATGTTTTCACTGTAATCAAAATAGACAATCAGAGATTTCGAATTGCCGCTTGTCGCTGATCCGGCCGCCAGTGACGATGCTTCATCTGCCGTCACTGCAGATCCGGACGATGCCGATGCATTTCCCCGGGACTCACTCGTCTGTGCCGACTGTGCAGTGGATGTCTGCGACGCAGTTGCGCCGCTGTTTCCGCAAGCTGCAAGCATTACTGCAACAATGGAACTGACCACGATGGCTGCAAATCTTTTCTTCATAATAATCCGCCCTCCTGTATTGTCTTATATAGAAACCATTCTGATGAGAATTTCAGTTGTTCAGATAGAGCTCTGAACTTTTGTGTTCTATGAGCTCTTTCTGCTCATACAATACCCTGAACCGTTTTCTATGTACAATGCCCATGGCGGAAGGTACTATACGTTCGCGTTATGACTTTCAAAAAATTTCAATCTGATTCTGCAGAAGCGTCCCGACAGCATCCGCAAACAGATCCAGTGAACGGATTCTCGCAAAATCTTTTCCGTACATCCGCTGTATGGACTTCAGATTTCCATCCTCTCCCGTAAAGACGCACAGCACAGTCATGTCTCTGACCCTGGCTGCATGTATCTCCGCCGCCGTATCTTCCACTGCAGTTTCGGCGGCATAGTCCGCATACGTTCCGGCAGAAGTCCTCACCTTTAAGACATCATTCGGCTGACCATCCGAAAGAACGATCAGGATTTTGTGATCGGCATCATTTTTTTCCATGAATCCACGTGTCACGCGGATTGCCAGGCCGTCCCTGTTTGCACCGCTCGTATGAAAGCGAAAAATATTTTTATTATCATGCACATCCTGATATTCCCTGTATACATTCATAATGGTATAACCGTTTAACGAGCAGAAGGAACTGACCCGTACCGGAATTCCGCATCTTGTCAGGCTCTCCGCAATCATATATCCCTGCGCCGCGACACTTTCCTGTCTGTGAATCTGAGATGTGGATGCATCCAGAAGAAGATCCACGGAAACATTTCCGATATCATCACGGAACGTTTTGTGAAAGATCCGATTTTCATTCAGGTACACTCCCCGCCAGATGCGCGCCGGTATGATGCTTCCTGAACGTGTCAGAAGTTCTTCCTCTTCCTGACGCAGCAAAAGCAGATTGCGTATTTTCGATGTGAGTTTTTCAATCTGAATATGATACAATCCGCTGTTCTTTTTGAAAAATGCGCGATTTTCTTCCTGCTGCTCAAGCGCCTCTTTCTTCAGCTTACCTGCATATCCCTTTTCTGTACTTCCGTCTTCATACGACCCGTCCGTAAAATAAAGTTTTGCATCCGTATGATTTCCACGGCAGTACTCAGTTTGCAGTTCCTTCAATTTCTGTTCGGAAATCATCGGTTTCCCGAACACGGTTTTTATATATTCTTTCAGTCCCTCGTCCGTCTGTGCCGTATATTTTGCAAATGCAACAGAAAGGTGGCTCTGATCCAGCGTCTCGCCTCCGTATTCGCTTACATGTTCTCCATATCCGAAAGAAAGCTTCCTCACCGGTGCCAAATTCCGATCCGCTTTCTTTCGCCAAAATGCCAGCGTATTGAGCACTGAAGAAAGACTGCCCCTGTTCTCTTTCTTTTTCTTTGAATCACTTCTCCTGTAAGTAAAGAACGTCGAAAGTGTCCGGGAAATCGATTCAATAACCTCATCCGTAGTCAGATCAGGACTGATTTCAATTGCATTTAAAAGCTTTATATCTACAGCATCCGGCAGATTTGCATCCAGTCCCAGCGCTCTTCGAAAATGTCCTAGCTGAATCGCGAGAAGTCTCTGTCCCGCCGAATCTTCCAGAGAAAAGGAGCCATGCAGAGAGTCAACTGCTCCCTTCGCGTACTCTTTTCGAAGATAGGGAAATACCGGACGGCGCTTTGCCTCCTTCTGCCAGGTCGCATTTTCGAGGGCCAGCCAGAAAAGACTCTCATAGACGCTCTGATTGATCATTTCATGAAAAGAATGGTAAAAATCCTCCAGCTTTTCCCAGTCATAATGAAGATGGACCGCTCCGACAATACTGTTCCAGTACACATCTGCCTTTCCCTCTTCGTCATAGACGCGAAAG